>CAZREY010000465.1:0-1520 GCA_964599015.1 uncultured Thiobacillus sp. | reverse complement strand
AAGCGCCTGGCCGCGGGCGTCATCGCCGCCTCCGGCACCCTGGCCCAGATCATCCCCCCCTCCCTGGTGCTCATCGTGCTGGCGGACCAGTTGGGCGTGTCGGTGGGTGACATGTATCGCGGCGCCCTGGTGCCGGCGCTGATGCTCATGGGCCTTTACCTGGCTTACGTGCTGGCGGTGAGCCTGGCCCGGCCCGGGGCCGCGCCCGCCCTGCCCAGGGAGGCCCGCACCCTGCACGGCCGCGCCTTGTGGGGCAAGGCCCTGGTGGCCATGGCCCCGCCCCTGGTACTGATCTTCCTGGTGCTGGGCACCATCTTCCTGGGCATCGCCACGCCCACGGAAGGTGGGGCCATGGGCGCCGCCGGCGCCCTGGCGCTGGCCCTGGCCAAGGGTCGCCTCAACCTGGATCTGCTCAGGCAGGCCATGGATTCCACCACCCGCCTCACCAGTTTCGTCATCTTCATCCTCATCGGCTCCACGGTTTTTTCCCTGGTGTTCCAGCTGCTGGACGGGGATACCTGGGTGGAAGGCCTGCTCACGGCCCTGCCGGGAGGCGAACTGGGTTTCCTCATCGTGGTGAACCTGCTGGTGTTCGGCCTGGCCTTCTTCCTGGACTTCTTCGAGATCGCCTTCATCATCGTGCCCCTGCTGGCGCCGGTGGCCGCCGCGCTGGGGATAGACCTGGTCTGGTTCGGGGTGCTGCTGGGCATCAACCTGCAGACGTCCTTCATGCATCCGCCCTTCGGTTTTTCCCTGTTCTATCTGCGCAGCGTGGCACCCCGGGAAGTGAAGACCACGGATATCTATTGGGGCGCCATTCCCTTCGTGCTGATCCAGGTCGCCATGGTGGTGGTGGTGCTGAATTTTCCGGATCTGGTGCTGACGGAACAGGCCAGGGTGGAAAAGAACGGGCCGGTGGAGTTCCGGCTGGAGGTGCCCGATCCGGGGTATTTGATGCCGCCCCCCTGACCCGCGGGGCAAAAAAATTTAAGTTTTTTCGTGGATGGACGATAAGTTACACTGGAATCAGTGACTTACATTTTTTTAATGAGGTGAGGCATGAAAAAGCTCGTACTTGTCACCGCTCTGGGCGCTGTTATGACCACGGGATGCGCCACCAAGGAATACGTGCATGAATACGTGCAGGGCCAGGTGGGCCCGGTGAAGGAAGACGTCAAGAACGTGGACAACCGCGTGGACCGCACGGCCGTGGCCCTCAAGAACCTGACCACCTCCCAGGCCGCCACCAACGCCGAGGTGAAGGCTTCCCTGGAAGGCCAAGCGGGCCGGATCGCCAAGAACGAGGCCGACATCGCCCAGCTTTCCAAGACCGCCCAGGAAGCCCTGGACCGGGCCGCCGCCGCTGGCAAGCTGGCGGAAGGCAAGCTGATGTACGAGGTGGCCCTGAAGGACGACACCCTCAGATTCAAGCCGGACAGCGCGAAGCTGAGCGCGGAGGCCATGGCGGCCCTGGATGCGTTCGCCGCCAAGCTCAAGGAGGAGAACAGGAACGTGTTCGT
>CAZREY010000464.1:0-1535 GCA_964599015.1 uncultured Thiobacillus sp. | reverse complement strand
GTTGAAGGCGGGCAGGCCGTAGCCGTGCTCGGCGGCATGGTCCAGCAGTTGACGCAGGGAAATCAGAGCCATCTGTCGTTTCTCCTTAAAGAAAAAATGAATCCGTGGGCTTACGCTTTTTTGCGTTCGCCGACGCGTACGATTTTCATGGTGTTGGTGCCGCCGGGCTTGCCGATGGGCTCGCCGATGGTCAGCAGGATCAGGTCGCCGTCACGCACCGCGCCGCGACGACGCAGTTCGTCTTCGGCTTCGGCCAGGAGGATGTCGCGATCGTTCTTGGCGGGCCGGAAGTTGACCGGATAAACACCGCGGAAAAGTGTCACCTTTCTACGGGTCTCCACCTCGGGCGTCAAGGCGTAGATGGGCACGTTGGTGGACATGCGGCTCATCCACAGGGCCGTGGACCCGGACTGGGTCATGGCGGCGATGGCCTTGATGTTCAAATGGATGGCGGTGAAGGCGGCGGACATGGCGATGGCCTCGTCCACCCGCAGAAAGCCCCGGTCCAGCAGCTTGTTGCCGAAGGTGGGTTCCATCTCCTTTTCCGCCTCCAGACAGACCCGGTCCATGGCCTGGATGGCCTCCACCGGGAACTGGCCGGCGGCGGTCTCGGCGGACAGCATCACCGCGTCGGTGCCGTCCAGCACCGCGTTGGCCACGTCGGACACCTCGGCCCGGGTGGGGATGGGACTGGAGATCATGGATTCCATCATCTGGGTGGCGGTGATCACCAGCTTGTTCTTCTCCCGCGCGGCGCGGGTCATGCGCTTCTGCAGGGCGGGGACGGCGGCGTCGCCCACTTCCACCCCCAGGTCGCCCCGGGCCACCATGATGGCGTCGGCGGCGTCCAGGATGTCATCCAGGGCTTCGATGGCCTCGGCCCTTTCGATCTTGGCCACGATCCAGGCCTTGCCCCCGGCGGCCCGCAGGATGTCCCGGGCCTGCTGGATGTCGGCGGCGGAACGGGGGAAGGACACGGCCAGGTAGTCCGCCTTGATGGCGGCGGCGGTCTTGATGTCCTCGATGTCCTTTTCCGTCAGGGCCGCGGCGGACAGGCCGCCGCCCTGGCGGTTGATGCCCTTGTTGTTGGACAGCACGCCGCCCTGGATCACCTTGCAGTGGACCTCGTTCCCCGCCACGTCCTCCACCCACATCTCGATGCGGCCGTCGTCCAGCAGCAGGGTGGCGCCACGGGCCACGTCCTTCACCAGTTCCTTGTAGTCCAGGCCCACCCGGTCCTGGTCCCCCATCTTGCACTCGGCGTCCAGGATGAACTTGTCTCCCGGATTCAGGGTGATCTTGCCGTCCTTGAATTTGCCGATGCGGATCTTGGGGCCCTGCAGGTCCACCAGCACGCCCACGGCCCGGGCCCGGGTCTTGGCCAGGGAGCGCACCAGTTCGCAGCGTTGCTGGTGTTCGTCGGCGGTACCGTGGGAGAAGTTGAGGCGAACCACGTCCACCCCCGCCTCCATCATCTTGTCCAGCACCTTGGGGTCGGTGCAGGCGGGGCCGAGGGTGGCGACGATCTTGGTTCT
>CAZREY010000463.1:0-1569 GCA_964599015.1 uncultured Thiobacillus sp. | reverse complement strand
CATGATGCAGTCCTTCCGGCTCATCGGCCCCGACGGACTGGTGAACCCGGGGGGCGTCACCGCCGGCGTGGCGGAGGCCCTCATCGCCACGGCGGTGGGCCTGCTCATCGCCCTCATCGCCCTGTTCGGCTTCAACTACCTGACCCGTTTGCAGGCCCAGACCCTGGACGAAATGGAGCGCCTGGGCACGCGCCTGGTGGACCATATCCGTTTGGATGCCCAGGAAGCCGGGGACGGCCGCGAGGTTGCGTCGTGAAGCTGCGCAGAAGCCGCCAGGCCAGGCGGGGCCGCATCGAGATCATCCCCATGATCGACGTGATGTTCTTCCTGTTGGCCACCTTCATGCTGGCGTCCCTGACTCTCCAGCAACTGAACACCGTCCAGGTCAACCTGCCCCAGGGGGCGGCCGAGCCGATGCAGAACAAAACGCCGGTGACCCTGACGGTGACCCCGGACAGCCAGCTGTTTCTGGACAAGACGCCGGTCACCCTGGACACCCTGGCCCCCACCCTGAAGACCCTGCTGGACCCCACTAATCCTAGCGTCATCGTGGCCGCCGACAACGCGTCCACCAACGGCGTCCTGGTCCAGGCCATGATCAAGGCCCGGGAGGCGGGGGCGAAGCACTTCCTGATCGCCGTCCAGCATGGCCAGTGAGTTGGCCAGCGGAGTCGATACAGCCGGATTCGACTGGCGTCTGGACAGCCCCTGGCGGCGTCTGCCCATCACCCTGCCCGGTGCCGTGCTGGTCGGGCTGTTGGGCCTCTGGACCGGAGCCGCGCTCATGCCGGATCAAGCCCGCCCGCCGCTGGACAGTCCGGATAAGCTCAGCCTGGACGCCCAGTTGATCGAGCCGTCACCACCGGAGATCGTCGAGAAATCCCACCGCGAACCCCCTCCACGCCAGGAGGAGCCCAAGCCCGAGCCCAAGCCCACCCGCGAACCGCCGCCGGCCGAGATCGCCGACCTCCCCGCGTCCCTGGAAGCCCCCCCAGCACCCTCCGCCGAGGAATGGCGACTGGCCGCCGGATACACCCTCAAGAACAGCAAACGTTACCGCAACGCCTGGGGCCAGCAGGTGCGCAGCCAGATGGGTACGGCGGTGGCAGGTCCGGACCAGGGCCTGGTCCGCTTCCGCATCACCATCCGCCCGGACGGCAGCCTGGCCGAGGTGGAAGAGCTGTGGTCGACTTCGGCGAAGGCTTCCGAGCTGGCCCGCAAGGCCATCGAGACCATGCCCCCGCTGCCGCCCACGCCCACCGGCAAGCCGCTGGTATTCGAGAAGACCATCTCCTTCCTGCCCTACGAGACAGGCTGGCCGCCGTCCTACAAGAACGATTGCCTGCCCGACCCGCCGGCATTCAGGAACCCCTTCGCCTGGGATGGAAGCTCGGCCCCGCCCACCGCGCGGACACAAGCTACCGTGGATGAAGCCGCCAGCGAAGACGGCCCGACGGCGGAGTGCGATCCCACTTCAACGGCGAGCACGATCGAGGAAGAAGAACACGAATTGCAGCGCCAGATCGAGCGGAATCGCTGGGGACGTTGACGGGAATGTCGTTCCGGCCG
>CAZREY010000462.1:0-1582 GCA_964599015.1 uncultured Thiobacillus sp. | reverse complement strand
GTGTCCATGGCGCCGGACTACGCCGAGTATGTGAAGTTCGCCGACCTGTGGATGCCGGTGAAGCAGGGCACCGACTCCGCCGCCTTCATGGCCATGGGCCACGTGGCGCTCAAGGAGTTCTACATCCAGCGCCAGACCCCGTACTTCCAGGAGTACGCGCGCAAGTACACCGACATGCCCATGCAGGTCCTGCTGCGCAGGCACGATGATGGCAAAAACAGCGGCTACGTCAGCGACCGCAACCTGCGCGCCTCCGACTTCGCCGGCAACCTGAACGAGACCAACAACCCCGAGTGGAAGACCATCGCCTGGGACGAGGCCAGCGGCAATTTCGTGGCCCCCAACGGCACCATCGGTTTCCGCTGGGGCGAGGATGGCAAGTGGAACCTGCTGGAGAAGGCCGCCGGCGCCGATACCCGGCTGGAGCTCACCTGCCAGGGCAAGGCCGGCACCGAGGTGATCTCCGTGGGCTTCCCCCACTTCACGCCGGGCGAGCCCGAGCTGCTCTGGCGCAACGTGCCCGCCCGCCGGGTGAAGCTGGCCGACGGCAGCGAGACCCTGGTGGCCTCCGTGTTCGATCTCCTGGTGGCCCAGTACGGCATCGACCGGGGCCTGGGGGGCGGCAACGTGGCCAATGACTACGGCGACGCCAACGTGGCCTACACCCCCGCCTGGGCCCAGAAGGTCACCGGCGTGAAGGCCGCCGACATCGAGCGCACCGGCCGCGAGTTCGCGGACAACGCCGCCAAGACCAAGGGCAAGTCCATGGTCATCATGGGCGCGGCCATCAACCACTGGTATCACCACGACCAGTCCTACCGCTCCATCATGAACCTGCTGCACATGTGCGGCTGCGTCGGCCAGAGCGGCGGCGGCTGGGCCCATTACGTGGGCCAGGAGAAGCTGAGGCCCCAGGCCGGGTGGGCCCCCATCGCCTTCGGCCTGGACTGGCACCGTCCGCCCCGGCACATGAACTCCACCTCCTACTGGTACTTCCACACCGACCAGTGGCGCTACGAGACGGTCAAGCCCGACGACCTGCTCTCCCCCGCCGGCAGGAACCGCAACAAGGGCTACAGCCTGGCGGACTACAACGTGGTTTCCACCCGCCTGGGCTGGCTGCCCTCCGCGCCCCACTTCAACCGCAACCCCATGGAGCTGGCCAACGATGCCGCCAAGGCAGGCGTCACCGACGAGGCGGGCGCGGCCAAGTACGTGGCCGAGCAGTTGAAGTCCGGCGCCCTGGACGTGGCCTTCGCCGACCCGGACAACCCGGTGAACTGGCCGCGCAACCTGATCGTCTGGCGCGGCAATTTGATCGGCACCTCGGCCAAGGGCCACGAGTACTTCCTCAAGCACCTGCTGGGCGCCCAGAACGGCGTGCTGCAGGAGGGCGGCGTGGGCAACGACTGCAAGGAGGTGAAGTGGCATGAACAGGCCCCGACGGGCAAGCTGGACCTGATGGTGGACATCAACTTCCGCCTCAATTCCACCGGCGCCTACTCGGACATCATCCTGCCCACCGCCACCTGGTACGAGAAGCACGACCTCAACACCACGGACATGCACCCCTTCATCCACC
>CAZREY010000461.1:0-1586 GCA_964599015.1 uncultured Thiobacillus sp. | reverse complement strand
TATCTTGCGGATGGCGGCGGCGGTGATGCTGACCTGGCCCCGCTTCAGGCCGGCCTTCTTCAACTGCTTGGGCCACAGGTGGTGGCGGGCGATGGCCACCTTCTCCTCCATCAGGTAGCCGGACAGGCGGATGGTCTCCATGCGGTCCAGCAGGGGCGCGGGGATGGTGTCCAGCTGGTTGGCGGTGCAGATGAACAGGGTCTTGGACAGGTCGAAACGCACGTCCAGGTAGTGGTCCAGGAATTCGCTGTTCTGTTCCGGGTCCAGCACCTCCAGCAGGGCGCTGGCCGGGTCCCCCTGGTAGGAGGCGCCGATCTTGTCCACCTCGTCCAGCATGATCACCGGGTTCTGGGATTCCACTTCCTTGATGGCCTGGATGAATTTGCCCGGCAGGGCGCCGATGTAGGTGCGGCGGTGGCCCTTGATCTCCGCCTCGTCCCGCATGCCCCCCACGGAGAAGCGGTAGAACTTGCGTCCCAGGGCCCGGGCCACGGATTTGCCGATGGACGTCTTGCCCACCCCCGGCGGTCCCACCAGCAGCAGGATGGAGCCGGCCACTTCGCCTTTCATGGCCCCCACGGCCAGGAATTCGATGATGCGTTCCTTCACGTCATCCAGGCCGTCGTGGTCCTGGTCCAGGATCTTGCGGGCCCGGGCCAGGTCCAGCTTGTCCTTGGTGAACTTGCCCCAGGGCAGGCTGGTGAGCCAGTCCAGGTAGTTGCGGGTGACGGTGTATTCCGGCGAGCCGTGCTCCAGGCCGGCCAGCTTGTCCATCTCCTCGCCGATCTTCTTCTCCGCGTGGGGCGGCAGCTTCAGCTTCTTCATGCGGCCCCGGTACAGGTCCAGGTCCACGGTGCGGTCGTCCTTGGCGATGCCCAGTTCCTGCTGTATGGCCTTGAGTTGCTGGCGCAGGAAGAATTCCCGTTGCTGCTCGGTCATCTTCTCGTCCACCTTGGCGCGGATCTGGGTCTGGAGCTTGGCCACCTCCAGCTCCTTCTTGATCAGCACCAGCACCTTCTGCATGCGCTTGCGCAGGTTGAAGGACTCCAGCACGTCCTGGAGCTTCTCTTTGGGCGCCGTGGTCAGGCTGGCGGCGAAATCCGTCAACTGGGCCGGTTCATTGGGCGAGAAACGGTTGAGGAAGAACTTCAATTCCTCGGAATACAGGGGGTTGAGGGGCAGCAACTCCTTGATGGCATTGATGATGGCCAGGGCGTAGGCCTTGGTCTCCTCTTCCGCCCCATTGGCCTGGCGGGGCTCGGCGGGATACTCCACCCGGGCGAAATAAGGCGCCTTGGGCGACAACCATTCCTTCACCTTGAAGCGGGTGATGCCCTCAGCGATGAACTGGATCTTGCCCTCGGAACGCATGGGGTGATGCATGCGCACCAGGGTGCCCACGCCATAGAAGTCTTCCGGCCGGGCATCGTCGGAGCTGTCGCCATGCACGCATACCAGCCCCACCAGGTGGTGGCCGCTCTCGCCGATGCGCTTCACCGATTCCAGCCACGGCCCCTCGTTCATGATGAGAGGCAGGGTCTGGGCGGGAAAAAAGGGCTTCTCCGTCAGGGGCAGGATGAAAATGG
>CAZREY010000460.1:0-1587 GCA_964599015.1 uncultured Thiobacillus sp. | reverse complement strand
GGGTTTCCAGGGCGGCGATGAGATCCGGCGCGGCGTCCGGCCGTCCCGCTTTCCAGCCAATGCCCTCCTCCCACACCCCGACGGGCCTGACCAGGCCATGGCCGTCATCGGCGCGCAGGTGCCAGGTCAGGCCGTCGTAACTGTGGGCCGTGGCGTCCCCCACGTCCACCACCTCCACCACGCCCCGAAAAGGATTGACCCGGCGCAGGGCGTAATAGCGTGGATACATGATCAAGGAAGACGTGCTGGCGATTTCACCGGCCATCGCTCGGTTCCGCCGTGACGCCTTTGCCGCGTAGTGGAGTTGCTGCAAACTTCTCCCAAACTGTCCTGGCCGTCAAACATGAATTTCTGCCCCCAATGCGGCGCCCCCCTGCGAATTGTCATTCCGCCCGGGGACAACCGCCCACGCCACGTGTGCCCATCCTGCGGCGCCATCCACTACCAGAACCCCAAGATGGTGGTGGGCTGCATCCCCGAGTGGGAGGACAAGATCCTCCTCTGCCGCCGTGCCATCGAGCCCAAGTACGGCCTGTGGACCCTGCCGGCGGGCTTCATGGAGAACGGCGAGACCACGGCGGAGGGGGCCGCCCGGGAGACCCTGGAGGAGGCCGGCGCCCGGGTGGACGTGCTGGGCCTGTATTCCATGATCAGCCTGCCGGACATCAACCAGGTCTACCTGGTCTTCCGCGCGAAACTGCTGCACCTGGATTTCAACCACGGCGAGGAAAGCCTGGAGGCCCGGCTGTTCGCGGAAGCGGAAATCCCCTGGCAACACATGGCCTTCCGCACCATCCAGCACACCCTGGAGCGCTACTTCGCCGACCGCAGAACCGGCACCTTCCCCCTCTTCGAGGGGCACATCTACCACAAGCCCCGCTGACCGCCCCGCCATGAAAACCCCCGAACTCCTGGCCCCCGCCGGCTCCCAGGCCATGCTGGAGACGGCCCTGGCCTATGGCGCCGACGCGGTCTATGCCGGCCAGCCCCGCTACAGCCTGCGGGTGCGCAACAACAGCTTCAAGGATGAGGCCGCCCTGGGCGCGGGCATCGACACCGCCCACGCCCGGGGCAGGCAGTTCTATGTGGTGAGCAACATCTATCCCCACAACGCCAAGGTGAAGACCTACCTGACGGACATGGCCCCCATCATCGCCCTGAAGCCCGACGCCCTCATCATGGCGGACCCGGGCCTCATCGACCTGGTGCGGGAGACCTGGCCGGACATGGCCATCCACCTCTCGGTGCAGGCCAACACCGTCAACTACGCCGCCGTGCGCTTCTGGCGGAAGCTGGGCATCTCGCGGGTGATCCTGTCCCGGGAACTGTCCCTGGACCAGGTGGCGGAGATCCGCCAGGCCTGCCCGGACACGGAACTGGAGGTCTTCGTCCACGGCGCCCTGTGCATCGCCTATTCCGGCCGCTGCCTGCTGTCCGGCTACTTCAACCACCGGGATGGCAACCAGGGCACCTGCACCAATTCCTGCCGCTGGGACTTCAACGTAAAGAACGCCCGGGTGGAGCCCGGCGGCGACGTCTACCTGCTGGAGGAACGGGAACGGCGCCAGGGCAGCTACATGCCCGTGG
>CAZREY010000459.1:0-1627 GCA_964599015.1 uncultured Thiobacillus sp. | reverse complement strand
CGGAAGTGGTGGAGCCCTGCCTGGGGTAAGGGCCCGCCATGTTCACCCCCGCCACCCTCGCCGAACTCCAGGCCCTGCTGGGCGTGGAGCGGGCCCGGGCCGACGCCGACACCCGGGCCCTCTACGCCAGCGACGAAACGCCCCGCGCCTGCCCCCCCGAGGCGGTGCTGTTCCCCCACAGCCATGAGGACGTGGCCGCCATCGTCCGCCTGGCCAACGCCCATGGTTTTCCCCTCATCGCGCGTGGCGCGGGCTCCGGCAACGTGGGCGGCGCCCTGCCCGTGCCCGGCAGCGTGGTGGTGAGCTTCGAGTGCATGAACCGCGTCCTGGAGTTCGACGCCACCAACCGCCTGGTGGTGGTGCAGCCCGGTGTGGTCACCGACGACATCGACCGCCTGGCCCATACGGCGGGCCTCATGTACGCCCCGGACCCGGGCTCCGGCGCCTATTGCCGCATCGGCGGCAACCTGGCCATGAACGCCGCCGGGCCCCGCTGCGTGAAGTACGGCGCCACCCGGGACCACGTCCTGGGCCTGCGGGCCGTGGCCGGCGACGGCCGGGAACTGCGGGTGGGCAGCCACACCAGCAAGTACGCCACGGCCTACGACCTCACCCGCCTGCTGGTGGGCTCGGAAGGCACGTTGGCGATGATCACCGAGGCCACCCTGCGCCTCATCCCCGCGCCGGAGACCGTGGCCACCCTGCGGGTGTGCTACGACACCAACGCCAGCGCCTGCGCCGCCGTGCAGCGGGTCATGAACCAGCCCGTGGTGCCCTGCGCCCTGGAGTTCATGGACCGCCGCTCCATCGATGTGCTCACCGCCTACGGCGGCGAGCAGGTGGTGAACGCCGGCCTGCCCCCGGGCACCCAGGCCGTGCTCATGGTGGAGGCGGACGGCTCGAAGGACGACGTGCCCCGGCAGATCGCCGCCCTGGAGCGGGCCCTGGCGGGGGAAGGCCTGCTGGAAATCCTCACCGGCTTCACCCAGGCGGACATCACCCGCCTGTGGACGGCGCGCAAGTCCCTGTCCATGGCCGTCAAGCAGATCGCCCCCCTCAAGATCAACGAAGACGTGGTGGTGCCCATCGGCCGCCTGGCCAACCTGGTGAACGCCATCGACGCCCTGGGCCACCATCACAACGTGCCCATCGTCAGCTTCGGCCACGCGGGCAACGGCAACCTGCACGTGAACCTCATGGTGCACCCGGACGACCCGGAAGAGATGCGGCGGGCCCACGCCTGCCACGACGCCCTCATCGAGGCGGTGCTGGGACTGGGGGGCAGCCTCTCCGGCGAACACGGCATCGGCTCGGAGAAGCGCCGCTACGTGGCCAAGGAGCTGGATGGGCCCACCCTGGCCATGATGCGGGACGTGAAGCGCCTGTTCGACCCCAACGGCATCCTCAACCCGGGCAAGAAGCTGCCCGACTGACCATGACGCGTCTCCCCCCTTCACGCATCCTCAGGGAACCCCCCTTTGGAAAAGGGGGGCAGGGGGGATTCCCTGGGCGCCTGGGATGCGCAAGCGCCGTCAAATTCCCCTCGATCCCGCTTTGCGCAGGGGAGAGGAATCCGACCGGGTGGTGTGCAGCATGAGCCGGAAGTTCAGCCAGAACTGGACCATTC
>CAZREY010000458.1:0-1633 GCA_964599015.1 uncultured Thiobacillus sp. | reverse complement strand
CCGAGCTGCAGCAGTTCAAGGACGACTACGACCGCAACCAGCCCCTGTGGCGGGTCATGCCCGAGTTCGTGGCCAAGCACCCCCGCTACGAGCGGGTGGGCCTGAAGGACCTGTGCGACCAGATCCACGCCATCTACAAGGCCAACGACGTGGCCCGCCTGACCACAGAGATGTACCTGTCGGAGATGGCCCCCGCCATGAAACCCGCCGACGCCTTCGCCAAGATGGCCCACAAGGAGATCGAGCGGGTGGAGATCGACCACCTGGAAGGCCGCATCACCGCCATCCTGCTGACGCCCTATCCCCCGGGCATCCCCCTCCTGATCCCCGGCGAGTGCTTCAACGGCACCATCGTGCGCTATCTCCAGTTCACCCGGGAGTTCAACGAGCGCTTCCCCGGCTTCGAGACGGACGTGCACGGCCTGGTGAAAGGCCGCGACAACGGCAAGACCCGCTATTACGTGGATTGCGTCGCGTAAAGGCAGGGGCAAGGCCGGCGCCGGGCGCCCGCGGGTTTCAAGGGAGGCCCGGACTTGCCTTGAATCGCTCTGTCTTGCTATCTGACTGATTTATCAATAGAATCCCGCCCCTCTCCAAGCCCGCCGGGGATTGACCTGAGCGGGCTTGGCTTTTCCGCCTTGCCGCACCCCGGACGCACGGGGGTGGCCCGAGCCCAAAAGGAGTTTCAATGCGTCACTACGAGATTGTTTTCCTCGTCCATCCGGACCAGAGCGAGCAGGTGCCCGCCATGGTCGAGCGCTACAAGGCCCAGGTCGCGGCCCGCAACGGTCACGTGCACCGCCTGGAAGACTGGGGCCGCCTGCAACTGGCCTACACCATCCAGAAGATGCACAAGGCCCACTACGTGCTGATGAACATCGAGTGCGATCAGGAAACCCTGAACGAACTGGAGCACGGCTTCCGCTTCAACGATGCCATCCTGCGCCACCTGACCCTGGCCCGCGACGGCGCGGTCACCGAGCCCTCCCCCATGATGAAGGGTGAGAAGGCTCGCAACCTGATGGTCTCCCAGGCCGCCGGGTCCGCTGAAGCCGCCGCCGAGCAAGCCGCCTGAATCGCTTCGAGCTGACCGCCCGGCTGCAGGACCATGCCGGATTGCGCCACACCCCCGCGGGTATTGCCGCCCTTCGTCTGAAAGTGGTCCACACGGGACCCCAGCACGAAGCCCGGCGCCAGCGGACGGTGGAGATGGAGACGGAACTGGTGGCCTTCGGCGAGGTGGCCGAGGCCCTGGCAAAGGTGGCTAAGGGCAGTGCCCTGCGACTGGCCGGCTTCCTGGACCGCAAGAGCGCGCAAAGCAACCAGCTCGAACTGCATGTAACCGAATTCGGAATTATTGAGGAGTAACGAAATGGCTTTCATCAAACGCAAGCCCCGTCCCAAGAACCCCAACGGCGGCGCCCTGTTCCGCCGCAAGAAGTTCTGCCGTTTCACCGTGGAGAAGGTGAAAGAGGTGGATTACAAGGATGTGGAAGTCCTGAAGGACTTCATCAACGAGCAGGGCCGGATCATCCCCGCCCGCATCACCGGCACCAAGGCCCGCTACCAGCGCCAGCTCTCCACCGCCATCGAGCGCGCCCGCTTCCTGGCCCTGCTGCCCTACACCGATCAA
>CAZREY010000457.1:0-1647 GCA_964599015.1 uncultured Thiobacillus sp. | reverse complement strand
CAGCAGAAACTGTTCTCGATGGCCTGACGGAATTGGCCGAGCCGCTCCAGGGCCGCCTCGATGGCGCGGGTCTCGTTGCTGCCGTGGGCGGCGCAGCCCTCATGGGTCGGATCGGAACTGCTGGTGTGATACACCGCGATCTTCAGATAGCGGGTGCCCGCGTCCGCCGTGGTGGGCACACCTTCCCTGAAGCGGCGCAGCTCCGTGGCGCCCCAGTGGCGCAGGTCGGTTTCCACGTCGAACAGGGCCCCGGCGTAGGCCTTGCGCCGGGCCAGGGAGGTGAGCGGCAGGCGCAGGATGTAGCGGGACAGGCCCTTCAGTCGGCCGTCGGCGCAGGGGCTGATGTCCACGGCATGGAAGCCGCAGTCCAGGAAGAAGTTGCGGGTGTCCTGCACCACTTCCAGCTGGGCCTTGATGTCCCGGGCAAACTGGTCCACGGCGGCCTTCAGGGCCTGGAAGGCGCAGTGGGCGTACAGGGCCTTCAGGTCCAGGCCCGCCACCCAGGCGTCCTCCAGGATGCCCGCGGGCAGGGGGTAGCCCAGCTGGGTCTGGGTGATCTGCTGGGCCCGGGCGGGAAAATCCTCCAGGTGTTGCAGGGCGGACAGGGTGCGCAGCGTGGGGGCGATGGCGTCGAAGCGGCCTTTCACCGAATCCTCGCAGTGGGCCAGGCGGGCATTCATGGTCCGGTCCGCCAGGGGGTGGCGCAGGGCCGGCTCGACAGCGGCCGGTTTGTCCGCCGGCCGGGCCTGGAGGCTGGCCGCCGGGGTGCCCAGGCCATAGGGGGCGTGGTTATGGGCGTGGGCAAGCTCCTGGCCGTGGACGCGGCCGGGATGCCGGCTGCGTTGGGCGCTGGCGCGGAGGGCGTAGGCGTTACGGGTGTTCATGGACGACGACCCTCCTTAGCCCCGGGCCCCGCCGGACACGGTGATGACCGCTCCCTTGCCCGCGTTGCCGCTGCTTCCGGTGACCCTGGCCACGGGCGCCTCGGGCTTCTCCAGGCCCTTGTTGGCCCAGGCGCCGGCACCCATGCCACGGCCCCCGCCCCGCAGGGTGGGGTTGCGACCCTGGGCCCAGCGGCCTTCGGTGCCGGTGACCCGCTCGCTGCGGCCCCAGTCGTCACCGGTGATGCGACGGCCGGCCTCCCGGCCCTCGCCGGTGATGCGCTCGGCCTGGGCCGCCGGGGCGGCGGATTCAGCCATGCCCTGGCGCATGCCGGCCATGAAGCCGGCTTCGTCCCGGTAGCGGAACTCCGGCGTGCCGGACACCAGGCCCGAGGCCATGTTCACCGGGCCGGTGATGCGGCCGGCGCCGCCGTAGCCGGTGCCGGTGATGCGGCCGAAGGATTCCCGCGCCGGGGAGGAGACACTGAAGGACTCCGGCCGGGGCTCGGCGGGAATCATGCTCATGGCCATGGCCCGGGGGCGTCCGGGAGGCTGGAAGCGGGGATGGGCCTGGATCTGGCTGGCGGTTTCCTCCGCCCCGCCATGCCGGCAGCCGCAGCCGCCGGCGATCTGCTCGCTGGCCGCATAGGGCGTGCCGCTGATGGCCAGGTGGCTGCCCGGCTCGTCGCCGGTGACCCGGCCGGCACGGCCCAGGGGCGTGCCGGACACGACCTGGCCGTGGAGGGTGTGGGTCACATCCACCTTG
>CAZREY010000456.1:684-1648 GCA_964599015.1 uncultured Thiobacillus sp. | reverse complement strand
TCGGCGAAGCTGGCGCCGGACACCCGGGACACGGAGCCCGTGAGACACAGGCCCACCACGTCCTCGTGCACGCCCACCACCTCGAAGAGCTGGGCGCCCCGGTAGCTGGCGATGGCGGAAATGCCCATCTTGGACATGACCTTGAGCAGGCCCTTGTCGATGCCCTTGCGGTAGTTGTACAGGGCCTTGACGGCGGGCAGCTTCACCTCGCCGGAGCGCACCATCTCCAGGATGGACTGGTAGGCCAGGTAGGGATACACGGCGGTGGCGCCGTAGCCGATGAGGGCCGCGATCTGGTGGGGGTCCCGGGCGGCGCCGGTCTGCACCAGGATGTTGGCGTCGCAGCGCAGGCCCGCGTTGATGAGGGCGTGGTGCACGGCGCCGGTGGCGAACAGGGCCGGGATGGGCAGCCTGGACTTGTCGATGTCCCGGTCCGACAGGACGACGATGACCTTGCCGGACTTCACCGCCGCCACGGCGTCGGCGGCCAGCTTTTCCAGGGCCGACCTCAGGTCGGCGGCGGCCGGGTCGTAGTTCAGGTCGAAGCTCACGGCGGCGTAGGCCGGGTCGGTGGAGGTGGTGACGGCCATGAAGGTGTCATGGGACAGCACCGGGGAGTTCAGCTCCATGCGGTGGGCGTGTTCCGGGGTTTCCTGGAACAGGTTCAGCTCCCGCCCCAGCACCGTGTGCAGGGACATGACGATGGCCTCGCGGATGGGGTCGATGGGCGGGTTGGTCACCTGGGCGAACTGCTGGCGCAGGTAGTCGAAGGGGGAGCGCACCTTCTGGGAGAGCACCGCCATGGGGGTGTCGTCGCCCATGGACCCCACGGCCTCCTGGCCGTCCTCCGCCAGCACGCGGATCACCTGGTCCAGTTCCTCGAAGCTGGCATTGAACAGCTTCTGGTGGGTGGCCACGGAGGCGGTGTCCATGACGGGGGCGTCGGCGTCCTGCTCCATGCCCA
>CAZREY010000456.1:0-674 GCA_964599015.1 uncultured Thiobacillus sp. | reverse complement strand
GTCTTGAGCCAGTCCTTGTAGGGCTGGGCGGCCTTGAGCTGGTTGTCGATGTCCTCCGGCAGCAGGAATTTGCCGGTCTCCAGGTCGGCGGCCACCATCTGGCCCGGGCGCACCCGGCCCTTGGCGGCGATGTTGTCCGGTCCGCCGTAGTCCCACACGCCCACTTCCGAGGCGATGGTGACGTAGCGGTCCTTGGTGATGACGTAGCGGGCGGGACGCAGGCCGTTGCGGTCCAGCATGCACACGCCGTAGCGGCCGTCGGTCATGACGATGCCGGCGGGGCCGTCCCAGGGCTCCATGTGCATGGAGTTGTATTCGTAGAAGGCCCGCAGGTCCGGGTCCATGTTGGTGACGTTCTGCCAGGCCGGGGGCACCATCATGCGCATGGCGCGGAACAGGCCGGCGCCGCCCATGAGCAGGCCTTCCAGCATGTTGTCGAAGCTCATGGAGTCGGAACCCCGGGTGCCCACCATGGGCCGCACATCCTCCATGTTGGGGATGAGGGGGCTGACGAACTTCTGCTCCCGGGCCCGGGACCAGTTGCGGTTGCCCTGCACCGTGTTGATCTCGCCGTTGTGGGCCAGGTAGCGGAAGGGCTGGGCCAGGCGCCACTCGGGCCAGGTGTTGGTGGAGAAGCGCTGGTGGAACACCGCCAGGGCCGACTCGAATCGTGG
>CAZREY010000455.1:0-1651 GCA_964599015.1 uncultured Thiobacillus sp. | reverse complement strand
CGGGCCAGTTCCTCGTCGCTCACCGCCACGCGGATGCCGCGCTTGGGAATGTCGATCTCGATGGTGTCGCCCTCTTCCACCAGGCCGATGTTGCCGCCCTCCGCCGCCTCGGGGGAGACGTGGCCGATGGACAGGCCCGAGGTGCCGCCGGAGAAACGGCCGTCGGTGATGAGGGCGCAGGCCTTGCCCAGTCCCTTGGACTTCAGGTAGCTGGTGGGATAGAGCATCTCCTGCATGCCGGGGCCGCCCCGGGGGCCTTCGTAGCGGATCACCAGCACGTCGCCTTCCTGGATCCGGTCGCCCAGGATGGCTTCCACGGCGGCGTCCTGGCTTTCGAAGATGCGAGCGGGACCGCTGAACCTGAGGATGCTGGCGTCCACGCCGGCGGTCTTCACGATGCAGCCGTCCTGGGCCAGGTTGCCGTACAGCACCGCCAGGCCGCCGTCCTGGGAGTAGGCGTGGGCCTTGTCCCGCAGGCAGCCGTGGGCCCGGTCCAGGTCCAGTTCCGGGTAGCGGCGGCTCTGGGAGAAGGCCACCTGGGTGGGCACGCCGCCGGGGGCGGCCTTGTAGAACTCGAACACGGACACGTCGTGGGCCCGCATCACATCCCAGACTTCCATGGCCTCGCCCAGGGTCTTGCAGTGCACGGTGTGGCAATCCCGGTGGATGAGCCCGGCCCGGTCCAGTTCCCCCAGGATGGCGATGACGCCGCCGGCCCGGTGCACGTCTTCCATGTGGTACTGCTGGGTGCTGGGTGCCACCTTGGCCAGGTGGGGCACCTTGTGGGACAGCCGGTCGATGTCCTTCATGGTGAAGTCCACGCCCGCCTCCCGGGCCGCCGCCAGCAGGTGCAGCACGGTGTTGGTGGAGCCGCCCATGGCGATGTCCAGGCACATGGCGTTCTCGAAGGCCTGGAAGGTGGCGATGGAGCGGGGCAGCACGGATGCGTCGTTGCCCTCGTAATAGCGCCTGGCCAGATCCACGGCCACGCGGCCGGCCCGCAGGAACAGTTCCCTGCGGTCGGCATGGGTGGCCAGCAGGGAGCCGTTGCCGGGCAGGCTCAACCCCAGGGCCTCGGTGAGGCAGTTCATGGAGTTGGCGGTGAACATGCCGGAACAGGAACCGCAGGTGGGGCAGGCGGAACGCTCGGTGGCCTCCACCTCCTCGTCCGAACACTTGGAATCGGCGGCCTGCACCATGGCATCCACCAGGTCCAGCATGACGGTCTTGCCCTGCCAGGTGACCTTGCCCGCCTCCATGGGGCCGCCGGACACGAACACCGTGGGGATGTTCAGGCGCAGGGCGGCCATGAGCATGCCGGGAGTGATCTTGTCGCAGTTGGAGATGCACACCAGGGCGTCGGCGCAGTGGGCGTTGCACATGTATTCCACGGAATCGGCGATCAGGTCCCGGCTGGGCAGGCTGTAGAGCATGCCGCCGTGGCCCATGGCGATGCCGTCGTCCACGGCGATGGTGTTGAACTCCTTGGCCACGCCGCCGGCCGCCTCGATCTCCCGGGCCACCATCTGGCCCAGGTCCTTCAGGTGCACGTGGCCGGGCACGAACTGGGTGAAGGAGTTGACCACGGCGATGATGGGCTTGCCGAAATCCGAGTCCTTCATGCCTGTGGCGCGCCACAGGCCGCGGGCGC
>CAZREY010000454.1:0-1659 GCA_964599015.1 uncultured Thiobacillus sp. | reverse complement strand
TGTGCAGTTGGAGCCTGGGCCACTCGCGTCCCAGACCCCAAGCAGCCTTACGCCACGGCATCCTGGATGAAATAGCCCACGTCCGAGGCCACGATTTTTTCAGCCGAGTTCCAGGCGACCTTGATGTAATGGGCGCCCTTGGCCCCGCGCTTGCCGTCGAAGTCCTGATACGTGGCCCTGGGCATCTCGGAGAAGGTGAGCCCAAAGGAGATGGATCTGACTCCGGGATTTGGGTCCACATACAGCGCGGCGCAGTGCTTGCCCCAGATCCTTGCATAGGTGGCCGTCTGTCCTTCATGGGTGCTGATGTAGCGGCTTCTGCCCACCAACCAGTTCTCCACCTCGAAGAGCCCCCTGCATTCATCGACCGTGGCCAAGCCTCCAGGGGACCCCTGATACCTGGTGCTGCCCTTCACGGCATCCAGGACCTCCGGGAGCTTTCGGAAGACCATCCAGACGTCGGCGCCCATGACCACCGTATTTGCCCGAATAAAGCAGGTCTCGATGGCCGTGAGCAGATTCCCAACCGGGTCGTCCGCCGTGTTCCCCCACTGGCTCGTCCCAGAGAGTTGGATCTTGTTCCCTGAGGGGTAGCTCCCGTTGGCGAAGACCAGGGCGGCCACCCTGGACTCCTGGGCGATATCCAGGAGCATGTTCAGATAGTCGTTGGTGTCCACCATCGGCTGGAGAGGCGCATCGGCATTGTCGATTTCCTCCTGGGAGACCCAATCGGCCAGGGCATGATCGACCACCGAATAATTGTCCGTCGTTACGCCCCAGTCATATTCGTTGGGCATGCTCTTGGGCCCGACCTTATCGTCGGCCAGGCGGTAGGAATCCTCCTTGTTGTATTTGTAGAAGATGTCCGACCGCTTGTTCACCTTCACCACCGGCATCACGAGCGGCCAGATCATGGCTTCGTTGCGGTACTTGACCGAAAGATTGGTCAGGGCTGCGTTTTGATGGAGCGTTCTGGCTTCGGGCATTTGTCCCTCCTATTCTTTTGGGCCGCTGATTAACCCTGCGGCCTGCTTTGCGTGATCAGGACCGGTATGATATCCCCGGACGAGGCCGAAGCGAGGGCATACCCGATGGCGTAAGCGTTGGTGCCCGCACCGGCCGAGACCGCCACGGCATAGCCTGACGCATCCGACGTGACCATATTGCCTCTGGTGATCGACCCTCCCGCCTTGACCCTGGAAATTCCGGAGAGCATCACGCGGACCTCGGCCCCACTCGCCGCATCATGCTGGAACACACCGATCAGCAAGTCCGTGCTGGCGGCGGCTGGGACCATCGTATTGTCATCGCTCCCCATCTTGGCGATGGTGAAAGCGGTGACGCTGGCTCCTGCCGCGACTGATTTTTCGATTCCGCTGGTCTGTCCAATCATCGATTTCCTCCTTAGAAATCCGCTGCGGGCGCATCATGATCCCGCGCATCCCGTGCGACGCTATCCCTGAAACCATTCCGGGTGCTCCCTGGAGACGGCGATAAGGGCATCCCTATATGGCACCTTGTGCCTCTCCATGTAAGTCTCGATGGCTCCATCCAGCACCTTCTGACCTGCCTTTGGCAGATCATTACCTTGTCCGGCCACCTCGCTCAGATGCACCTGGGGTTTCTGTGACTCCAGTTGGGCCATGAACCAGGCGTAAG
>CAZREY010000453.1:0-1660 GCA_964599015.1 uncultured Thiobacillus sp. | reverse complement strand
GCTCCATGAACAACCTGGCCCAGAGCATGCAGACTCAGCTGGCCAAGTTCGTCGTCTAGTCCTTCCATCCGCCCTTGAGGCAAGGAGCATGGCCGCGGCGGCGATAACGGGGGAAAATTCACCCCGTCATTGCCAAGGAGCCGCGCCATGCACGTCACCTGCGTCCATGTCCATGTGAAGCCGGAGGCCGTGGCGGCCTTCATCGCCGCCATCCGGGAAAACCACGAGCACTCCGTCCGGGAGCCGGGCAATCTTCGCTTCGACGTGCTCCAGGACCCCGACGACCCCACCCGCTTCATGATCTACGAGGCCTTCACCTGCGCCGGGGACGTGGAGACCCACAAGGCCACCGCCCATTACCTGAAGTGGCGCGACACCGTGGCGGACATGATGGCCGAGCCCAGGAAGGGCCAGCGCTACACCTGCCTGTTTCCAGACTGACCCGTAATCAACGCCATGACCATCACCTACTGCATGACCTCCAACTGCCCCCTGGCCCCCGGCTGCCTGCGCTACGAGGACGACGCCGGCCACCACAGCCTGCACCGCACCTACGCGGACTTCAGCGAGGAGCTGGTCCGCCGGGGGGATGGACAGGTGACCTGCCCCTTCTTCCTGGACAAGACGGCCACCCCGCCGGCATGACCCGCTACCAGAGCTTCCTCCTGGCCGCCTTCGCCGCCATCTGGGCCTGGGCGGCCGTGGCGCCCAGATTCCCCCACGACTGGCTGCTGGAGAACATCCTGGTGTTCTTCTTCGTGCCGGTGATCCTGCTCACGGGCCGGCATTTCCGCCTGTCCAGCCTGTCCTACACCCTCATCACCGCCTTCATGGCCCTGCACGTGTTGGGCTCCCACTACACCTACGCGGAGGTGCCCTTCGGCTATACCCTCCAGGCCTGGTTCGGGTCGGACCGCAACATGTACGACCGGCTGGTGCACTTCTGCTTCGGCCTGTTGCTGGCCTACCCCCTGCGGGAGCTGTTCCTGCGGGTGGCCCATACCCGGGGCGTGTGGAGCTACTGGCTGCCCATGGAGCTGGTGCTGGCCTTCTCCGCCCTGTACGAGATCATCGAATGGCTGGTGGCCGCCCGGGTGGACCCGGCGGCGGGCCTGGCCTTCCTGGGGGCCCAGGGGGATGTGTGGGACGCACAGAAGGACATGCTGCTGGCGGGCCTGGGCGCCACCATCGCCATGATGCTGGTGGCCCTGGCGCACTGGCGCATGAACCCCCGCTTCGGCCGCGAATTGCGGGACAGCCTGAAGCGGGGCCCGGACGACCGGCCCCTGGGGGAGGAGGCCCTGGAAGATCTGCGGCGTGCCGGACGCCCCGCCGACGGGAAGTAAGGCGCGGCTAGAATGCCTCCATTTCAGCAAGAGGCGGAAACATCATGAACGAGCACCTCGGCGCCCTGGAGCAGGCCCAGGCCACGGCCATCGACCTGGGCATGAAATTCGGACCCAAGCTGGTGGTGGCCCTCATCATCTTCGCCGCCGGCGTGTTCGCGGCCCGCTGGGTGGGCCGCATGACGGAACGCATGCTGGGCAGGATGGAGCTGGAGCCGCCGGTGGTGCAGCTCCTGGTGCGCATCGCCTACGTGCTGGTCATGGCCCTGTTCCTGGTGGTGGCCCTGCAGAACCTGGGGGTGGAGCTGCTGCCC
>CAZREY010000452.1:0-1667 GCA_964599015.1 uncultured Thiobacillus sp. | reverse complement strand
AGTGCTTCTCGGTAATGGCGGGGAAGAGGTAGTTGACGGTGTCCGAAGGAATCGGGTTCTTGGCGTAGTTGAAGCCCGCGCGCAGGGCCACGCCCGGAGCCACCATGTACTGACCGCCGATCATGTAGACCGTCTGGTCGTCCCAGTTCTGGTCCATGGAACCGACCATGCCATCCGGACCGAAGTTGAAGGTCTTCATGGTCTTGGACCACATCAGGCGCTTGATGTCGGCCGCGAGCATGAATTTGTCGGTGACGTTCCAGGCCATGCCCACCGCATAGGTCTCCGGCCACTGGAAGTCGGCGACGCGATACGGAATGGAGGTCTGGCCATCGCAGCCCGGGATGCTCATGCTCAGACAGGTGCCATTGCCGGTCAGGTCGCTGATGTGCGTCTTGCTGTGGTAGGTGGCGCCCAGCGCGAAGGCCTTGTTGATCTTGTAGTGCGCGCCCAGCTTGAACGCGAAGCCGTCGCCCTTCATCCGCCCATTGAAATCACTGCTGTCGGACACATTGACGTAGGCCCCGGAGTTGGGGTCGAGCATTTGCAGGTCCAAGGTGGCGCGGACATAGTCGAGCTGGCCTGCAACGGCGAGCGAATCGTTGACCTGGTAAGCCAAGGGCAGCATCACGCGCATGAAGCCGAGTTCGGAGCGCTGCGGCTGATTGAGGGAAAACGCCCCCCCGCTCATCATGCTGGTCAGGGCCGCGGTCAGGCTGCCATCGTACTCGGTACCCATGCCACCTTGGGCCAGCACGCCGATGCCGTAGGCGAAGGGGCCCTGCTTGCGCACCAAAGAGAAGGAAGGCATGAGGTAGGAGTCACCGCCGGAGGCAAACCCCATGCCGCCAGGACCGCCCAGTCGGGTCTCGACATTGGGCTGCAGCAGGGTCAGCCCCACGCCGACATCCCAACCTTCCCTCTTCAGGGCCAGGGTGGCGGGGTTGTTCATCATGGCGGAGTTGCCCGAGTCGTAGGCCATGGAGGCACCACCCATGCCACCGGCCTTGGCGCCGAAGGCCTCCATGTTCATACCGTTGGTCGCATAAGCGGGGGCGGCCACAAGGGTGGCAACGGCGGTGGCGAGAATCGAACGCTTCAGCGTGGATGTCATGCCTTGCTCCTTAGTTGTTTACTTGGTTTGTCGCAGATGCACAGTTGACGGCCTCCGTTTGAGGCTGCGCGGAACCTTCGCAGGTGACACGGATACTTGTCAAAACCGTAAAACGCGCGCCAGGAGCATCAGAATTTATTGATATTCATCAAAAAGACATCAAGACCGGGCAAGGCGCGCCACCAAGCACAACACAAAAAGACACAACCCTTTGATTTTCAATGGATCAACGAGATCATCAGGCTATTCCATGCCACATTATCAAAGGTTATTAAAGAGAAAACAGAACCGATCCTGAGCGATTGAGCAAAAGACTCAGGAAAGACGCGCCCTGACACGCACCTTTCAAATTTTTGAATGACTGTATCAGGCCGGATTTCAGCCGAAGTTGAGCTGGATTTCGGCACCCGATGCGAAGGCAAGCCAGGTGGCCATGCCGGCCACGGTGGCTTCGGGCATGAGCTGCTCGCGGGTGAGCGCGCCCATGGAAAGCGAGGCGGAACAGGCAATCATCTCCACCCCCTGCTCCAGGCAGGTGGCACGCAGCTCGACC
>CAZREY010000451.1:0-1668 GCA_964599015.1 uncultured Thiobacillus sp. | reverse complement strand
TGTTTGACAGGCTGGAACAAACTGAAGTCCGACAACGCCTCGGACGCCTGGGCCTCCTCCACCGGACCCCATAAGGTCTTGGACCTGTTGAACTCGTCCTGCAGGGTCGCCAGGGTGTCTGCATCCAGCTGGTCGCCCTTCGCCTTGCGGTCGTCGGCCTCGTTCTGGTTGCTCACCGCGCCGTACAGGCTGCCGCCCAGCCCCATGGCGTTGCCAGCCAGGTTGCCCAGGCCGCCCCAATCGAAATCCCCACCACTGTCCGTGGCGTAGGTGCCGGCATTGCTCAGTTGCGTAAACGTGGACGGATCATAGTCCATGACAGGCTCCTATTTTTGCGCCTGGCTTTGCGCCTGGGCCTTGGTCACCAGCCCCAGGTCCACCAGATCCTGGAATGTCACCACCCGCTGCATATCGTCTCCCTGGCCGTACAGGCGCAGCATCAGCACCCGGTACACCTGGTCCAGGAAGCGCCCCAGGTCCTGCCCGGGCTTGAAAAGCTGCGGCAGACTCACGACAACACCTCAGCCACGCTGCCGCCCAGGGCCACTTGCGAGGTCCGCACCGTGCCAGACAAGGCCACCTGCCATTCACCAGCAACCAGGCCGGCCGGCAGGTTCTGCGGCGTGCCGGGCGTCACCGCGCCGCTCCACACCACCTGGCCGTCTCCATACACCGTCGCCTCCAGGTAGTCGGCCACCGCGTATCCTGCGGCGGCCTGGGTCAGCAGGTCGCCGCCCAGGGGCAGCAGTCCCACGCACGCGCCGTCCAACACGCCGGAGCGAAGCTGTTCTGTGGTCAGAGTGGCGGCGTACTGCGCCAGATAGGCGGCTCAGGCCCGCGCCGCCGGCCTCAGCAGTGACCAGCAAGGCCCCCATGGCCGCAGGAGCAGGAAGCACGAAAATTCCACTGGTCCAGCTGAAATGGCCATGCTTGTCCTCGTCGGCGTCCATGGCGTAGATGGTCGTAGACCCGGCCACCTCCTGGCTCAGCACCACCAGATCGGCGCTCACGTCCACGGCCACGGCCCCGGCCCCGTATCCTGCGCGGATCAGCCGGGCCTCGGGCTCGGCGGGGTCGAACTGCCAGCTGCCGTCCGCGTCGTCGCCAAAAAAGACGTACCGCTCACGGTTCCAAACTCCGCGCAGGTTGGCCGGTCCCACATCCTGCCAGTCGCGCGGGCTCCACAGGTCGCGGGTCAGCAGGCGCACGCCATTGCTGGCGGCCAGCACCAGGCCGTCGTGGCTGGCGTACACCACGCCGATGAGGGTTTCCGCCACGCTGCGGGCGGACAGACACGGCAGCTTCTCGTTCACCTTCACCTGCCCGGCCGGGGTGGACGGGTCCGCGCTCTGGATCAGGAAGGGATAGCTGTCCGTCAGCACCGCCAGTACGGTGTCGTGCGCGCCGATGGACACGATCTTGTGCTCCACCTGCTGCCGCCAGCCAACGGGCCAGGCCCACGGGCGGTAGGGCACGGAATAGCAGATGTCGTAGTCCGTATGCCCGGCGAAGATACCCCCAGGCAGCGCGGTGATGTTGCGCATGTCCGCCGGCGGCATGGCCCAGTCGATACTGGGCAGCTCCACGCCAAGGCTGCCCGTGGCCACGGCGTCGTCGTAGCTGGCGGTGCCCACGGTCACCTCGGCCACGAACTGGTAGGTGGTGGAC
>CAZREY010000450.1:0-1673 GCA_964599015.1 uncultured Thiobacillus sp. | reverse complement strand
GGCCGCAGGGGCCGGTGTCGCCCATCATCCAGAAGTTGTCGGAGGCGTAGCGGGCACCTTTGTTGTCGCCGATGCGGATGACGCGGTCCGCGGGCACGCCCACTTCCCTGGTCCAGATGTCGAAGGCCTCATCGTCCTCGGCATAGACCGTGACGTAGAGCTTGTCCTTGGGCAGTTTGAACACCTCGGTGAGCAGTTCCCAGGCGTAGGCGATGGCGTCCCGCTTGAAGTAGTCGCCGAAGCTGAAGTTGCCCAGCATCTCGAAGAAGGTGTGGTGTCGGGCGGTGTAGCCCACGTTTTCCAGGTCGTTGTGCTTGCCGCCGGCGCGCACGCATTTCTGGCTGGTGGCGGCCCGGGTATAGGGGCGCTTGTCGAAGCCCAGGAACACGTCCTTGAACTGGTTCATGCCCGCGTTGGTGAACAGCAGGGTGGGATCGCCGTGGGGCACCAGGGAGGAGGAGGCCACGACAGCGTGGCCCTTGGAGGCGAAAAATTCTAGGAATTGGCGGCGTATCTCGCTGCTTTTCATGGTTTTGGCTTGCAAATCAAGGACTCGCCGGATTGTAGCGGCGAATGTCGGACAGTGGTGGGAAGTCAGGTGCGGCGGAAGACCAGGTCCCAGACGCCATGGCCCAGGCGCACGCCCCGCTGCTCGAACTTGGTGAGGGGGCGGTATTCAGGCCGGGGCGCGTAGGCGTCCGTCGTGTTGGCCAGGTCCGGGCAGGCATCCAGTACTTCCAGCATCTGCCGGGCGTAGTCCGCCCAGTCCGTGGCCAGGTGCAGGTAGCCACCGTGTTTGAGCTTCTTCACCAGCAGGGCAACGAAGTCCGGCTGGATCAGTCGGCGCTTGTGGTGGCGCTTCTTGTGCCAGGGGTCGGGAAAGTAGATGTGCACGCCGTCGAGGCTGGCATCCGGGAGCATGTGTTCCAGCACCTCCACGGCGTCGTGCTGGATGATGCGCAGGTTGTCCAGGCCCAGTTCGCCAACACGCTTCAGTAGGGCGCCCACGCCGGGGGTGTGGACTTCCACGCCCAGGTAGTCGGTGCCCGGATGGGCCTGGGCGATGGCCGCCGTGGCCGCGCCCATGCCAAATCCGATTTCCAGCACCCTCGGGGCTTCGCGGCCGAAGACGGCCGCCAGGTCCTGGACCTGGGGCGCGTAGGGGATGACGAAGCGGGGGCCAAGCTCCTCCAGGGCCCGCATCTGGCCCGTGCCCATGCGCCCGGCCCGCAGCACGAAGGATCGGATGGCGCGGCGGGAGGATTGCGCCGGAGCGCCGTCCTGCAAGGAATCGCTCACGGTCAGGAAGTGATGAGGCCGGTGGTGGGGGAGGAGGGGCTGGCCTGGTAGACCTTCTTCGGCATGCGTCCGGCCAGGAAGGCTTCGCGGCCCGCCTCCACCGCCTTCCTCATGGCGGAGGCCATGAGCACGGGGTTCTGCGCGCCGGCGATGGCGGTGTTCATGAGCACCGCATCACAGCCCAGTTCCATGGCGATGGCCGCGTCGGAAGCGGTGCCCACGCCGGCGTCCACGATCACCGGCACCGACAGGCGATCAATGATGATCTGGAGATTCCAGGGATTGAGTATGCCCATGCCGGACCCGATGAGGGAGGCCAGGGGCATGACGGCCACGCAGCCGATGTCCTCCAGCTGTTTGGCGATGATGGGGTC
>CAZREY010000449.1:0-1698 GCA_964599015.1 uncultured Thiobacillus sp. | reverse complement strand
TGTACTGCTTGGGTTTGTGCTGGAACTTGTAGACGCCGTCTTCCCACTCGTACAGGCTGAACATGCCGGTCTCGACCGCCAGCTTGGCGATCTGGATCGTCTTGTCTTGGTCGGTCTTCCAGCCCTTGGGGCAGACGGCGTGGATGTGAATGAACGTCGGCCCCACCACATTCAACGCCTTCCGGACCTTGTTCATCAGGTCGATCGGATAAGCGATGGAGGCCGTGGCCACGTACTTCACCGCGGGGTGGCCGCCGATGACGAGCTGCGGCGGATCCTTGGGGAAGAGCTTCTTGCCCTCGGGGATCATGGGACCCGGAGGGGTGAAGGTGGTGTTGCCGCCGTAGGGGGTGGTCGGCGAGGTCTGGATCCCCGTGTTTGCGTACGACTCGTTGTCGTAGCAGATGAACAGGACGTCGTGTCCACGGTACATCAGGGCCGACATAGCCTGCAACCCGATGTCCACCGAGCCGCCGTCGCCGGCCATCACGATGATGTTGGGGAATTCACCCTGCCACTTCCCCTTGCGGATCAGCACCTTGTACGCCGCCTCAACCCCTGAGGCCACGGCGCCGCCGTTGGTGATCTGGCAGTGGATCCAGGGCACCTGGTACGGGGTGCAGAGGTAGGACGCGTTGGCCACATACATGCACCCGGTCGGGCCGCAGAAGATGGTATTGGGACCGGCCGCCTTGGCCACCAGCCGGTACTGCAAGGCCGGGCCGCACCCGGCGCAGGTCCGGTGGCCCGGGACGTACTGCTCTTCCTTGGGAATGTTCCGGATCTTCTTGATCAGCGGAAGTTGTTGAGTTTTGATGGCAACGGCCATTGCTGGCTCCTTTCGTTCGCGGATCGTTTCGCGCTGGCCGGGGAAGCACCCCGCCATCGCGCGATGCGCTGTCCGTTCCCTACGCCTCTTTCTCGTGGTTGACCCAGAACACCGTCTTCTTCATCTTGCCGTCCTGCAGGGCCTTGCTCATGACCTCGGCCATCCAGTAGAACTCCTTGAGCGGCACCATCTCGCCGCCCAGGCCGGCCATGAAGGAGGTGGTCAGGGGCCGCTGCGGGCAGTCGTACAGGGACGCGCGGACCTCGTGCAAGAGGTTGCCGCCCCGCATGGCGCCGCCGTACGAGGTGCTGGTCTCGATCACCCCCACCGCCTTGAACTTCGACAGGACGCTCGCCACATCCTCGGTCGGCCACGGCCGGACGAAGCGCAGTTTCACCATGCCGATCTTGACCCCCTTCGACCGGAGGTGCCGGACGGCGTGGCGGCAGGTCATGGCGTGGGCGCCCTGGATGAAAAAGACCATCTCGGCGCCGTCGGTCATGTACTCTTCCACGAAAGGAGCGTAGTTTCTTCCGAAGATCTTGTTGAAGTCGGTAACGGCTTCCCGGATCACCGCCGGGGCCTCCAGCATGGCCTCCGCCCGCTGCAGGTCCATGATCGTCCCCTGGTCGGGCCGGATCTGCGGCCCGTGGGACACGGGGCGCTTGGGGTCCAGCGGATGGGGCAGCTTGTAGGGCGGCAGGAACTCGTCCACCTGGCTCTGCTCGGGGATGCTGACCTTGCCGGGGATATGGGAGACGAAGTAGCCGTCCTGGCACGCGAACTGGGGCAAGAGGACCCGATGGTCCTCGCCTACCCGGTAGTAGATGAGGCTGTTGTCGAACGCCTCCTGCGGGTTCTCGGCCCAG
>CAZREY010000448.1:0-1700 GCA_964599015.1 uncultured Thiobacillus sp. | reverse complement strand
GCCCGGGGATCGTGCTCCTCCCCCTCCGCCTCAGCCTTCTCCGGCCGGGGCAGCAGCATGCGGGACTTGATCTCGATGAGCATGGCGGCCATCACCAGGTACTCCGCCGCCAGCTCCAGGCGCTTGCGCCGCATGATCTCCACGTAGTCGATGTACTGCCGGGTGAGCTGGGTCATGTTGATGTCCAGCACGTTCAGGTTGTTGCGCCGGATGAGCCACAGCAACAGGTCCAGGGGGCCCTCGAAGGCCTCCAGGATCACCTCCAGGGCATCGGGGGGGATGTACAGGTCCGTGGGCAGGTCGGTCCACAGCTCCCCCTGGACCTTGGCCAGGTGGCGGACCTCCTCCTCGGCCTGTTCCACCACCTCGGGCTGGTCGATGACGTCACTCACTTTGCCGTCCCCCAAACCCGGTCATACCGGCGAAAGCCGGTATCCAGGCTGGACGGTCTCTTTTCCTTCTGGATTCCGGCCTTCGCCGGAATGACGGTCTGAAGGTTCATGCCACAGCCCGCTCCCGCTCCCGCCCGCTCTTCAGCACCACGCTGTAGGCGGTCCTCACCTCTCCGAACTCCGCCAGGGTCTCCAGCAGTTCCTCCGCCAGGCGCACCTTCCAGCCGGGCCCCAGGGTCAGGTCGCAACTGGCGGTGTCGTTGCGGTAGCCCAGGCTCACGGGGCATCCCACGCTGTCCCGGTAGGGCGCCAGGGACTCCATGAGGCGGTTGGCATCCGGATGGTCGTTGAGCAGCAGGCGCAACTGGGTGGCGAAGCGGGTGCGGGCCCCTTCCAGGTCCAGGATCTCGTCGGCGGTGACCCGCATGCCGCCGGAATAATCGTCATGGCTGGCCTTGCCGGCGATGATGAGCAGGGCATCCTCCTTGATGCGCTGGCGGTTGGCTTCGTAGGTTTCGTTGAACACCGCCACCTCCACCTGGGCCTGGCCGTCGTCCAGGGTGACGAAGGCCATCTTGCCCCGGCGGGTCATCTGGGTGCGGATGGCGGCCACCACCCCGGCCATGAGCTGGGGGCCGGGCTGGGGCTTCACGTCCTTCAGGGATTTCTCCACCAGGCCCTTGAGCAGGGAACGGTCCGCCTCGAAGGGGTGGCCGGAGAGGTAGTAGCCCAGGGCGGTCTTTTCCTGGGCCAGTTGCTCCCTGAGCGACCAGGCGGGCACGGCCACCAGGTCTGGCGGGGATTCCAGGGCCGTGTCGCCGAACAGGGAATCCTGGGCCGCGTGGGCCTGCCGGGTTTCGGCCCATTCCATGGCCAGGCCCACACTCATGAGCACGGCGTTGCGGCTGGCATGCAGGCTGTCGAAGGCCCCCGCCTTGGCCAGGGCCTCGATGACCCGGCGGTTGACGATGCGCCGGTCCACCCGGCGGCAGAAGTCGAAGAGGTCGGTGAAGGCCCCGCCCTCCTCCCGGCAGGCCACGATGTTGGCGATGGCCCCCTCCCCCGTGCCCTTGACGGCCCCCAGGCCGTAGCGGATCTGCCTGCGGTCCACGGGCACGAAGCGGTAGCCGGACTGGTTCACGTCCGGCGGCAGGATGGTGAGGCCGTTCTTGATGGCATCGTCCACGAACACCTTCACGCTGTCGGTGTTGTCCAGGTCCGAGGAGATGGTGGCGGCCATGAAGGCGGCGGGATGGTGGGCCTTGAGCCAGGCCGTGTGGTAGGTCACCACCGCATAGGCGGCGGTGT
>CAZREY010000447.1:1471-1702 GCA_964599015.1 uncultured Thiobacillus sp. | reverse complement strand
CCAGCTCGTAGGCCGTGTCGAAATGGTCGGCGATGGCCCGCTTGGTGCGGCCGATGATGAAGATGAGGTCGGTGATGCCGGCGGCGGCGGCCTCTTCCGCCGCGTACTGGATCAGCGGCTTGTCGACGATGGGCAGCATCTCCTTGGGGTTGGCCTTGGTGGCGGGCAGGAAACGGGTGCCCATGCCGGCTGCGGGAAACACGGCTTTCGTAATTTTCTTCATTTCATTTC
>CAZREY010000447.1:0-1461 GCA_964599015.1 uncultured Thiobacillus sp. | reverse complement strand
GGAGGCACTCGCTCAGGAGCATCACCAGCTTGGATTTCTCCTCGAAAGCCGTGTTCGTCGCAGGCTGACTTGCACAGCAAATCAAGCCCGCGGGGCGGGCGGCCGAAGGCAAAGACCGCCTTGGCAACTTTTTTCATCTAGATCACCTCTCCATTCAACAAGGCCTTTAACGACGCCTCGTCGATAATCTTGATGCCCAATTCTTGCGCCTTTTCGAGCTTGCTGCCCGCCTCGACGCCAGCCACCACGTAGTCCGTCTTTTTCGACACGCTGCCCGCCGCCTTGCCGCCGGCCGCCTCGATGAGGGACTTGGCCTCGTCCCGGCTCAGGGTGGGCAGGGTGCCGGTGAGCACCAGGGTCTTGCCCGCCAGGGGGCCGGCGGCCGCGGCGGGGCGTGCTTCGCCGTCCGTCCAGGCGCGGGCGGCGCCCAGTGCCCCGATGACGGCCCGGTTATGGGGCTCCCGGAAGAAAGCCGCGATGGAGGCGGCCACCACCGGGCCCACGTCGGGCACCGCCAGCAGGGCGGCCTCATCAGCGTTCATCAGGGCATCCAGGGCACCGAAGTGGCGGGCCAGGTTCTTGGCGGTCTGCTCCCCCACGTGGCGGATGCCCAGGGCGAAGACGAAGCGGGCCAAAGGCCGGCCCCGGCTGGCGTCGATGGCGGCCATGAGGTTGGCGGCGGACTTGTCCGCCATGCGCTCCAAGGCAGCCAGTTTCTCCAGCTTGACCTTATCCGGGTCATACAGGTCCGCGGGGGTCTCGACCATGCCGGTGTCCACCAGCTGATCCACCAGCTTGTCCCCCAGGCCCTCGATGTCCATGGCCCGGCGGGAGGCGAAATGGATCACCGCCTGCTTGCGCTGGGCCGGGCAGGCCAGGCCGTTGGTGCAGCGGGCGGCGGCCTCCCCCTCCAGGCGCAGCACCGGGGCGCCGCACTCGGGGCAGGTGGCGGGCATGGTGAAGGGCGGATTGACCGGCTCCACCAGATCCTTCATGGGGCGGCGTTCCGGCAGGATGCCCACCACCTCCGGGATCACGTCCCCGGCCCGGCGCACGATGACCGTGTCCCCCACGCGCACGTCCTTGCGCCGAGCCTCGTCCTCGTTGTGCAGGGTGGCGTTGGTGACGGTGACGCCCCCCACGAACACCGGCTTCAGGCGGGCCACCGGCGTCAGGGCCCCGGTGCGGCCCACCTGCACGTCGATGGCCTCCACTGTGGTGAGCTCCTCCTGGGCGGGATACTTGTGGGCCAGGGCAAAGCGGGGGGCCCGGGCCACGTAGCCCAGTGCCGCCTGGTCCGCGAGGCGGTTCACCTTGTACACGGCACCATCGATGTCGTAGGGCAGGGACTCGCGGCGCTTGCCCAATTCCTCGAAGAAGGCCAGGAGGCCGTCCACGCCCCACGCCACACGACGCTGGGGAGCCACAGGGAAATGCAGGTCGGCGAGCCAGTCCATGACG
>CAZREY010000446.1:0-1707 GCA_964599015.1 uncultured Thiobacillus sp. | reverse complement strand
GGAACTCTGGCTGCTGCATCGCGAGACGGGGCTGCCCCTGGCCATCATCGACGCCGCGCGGCAGGGGGAGCCCCGCCCGGAGGGCAGGGAGATGGCGTGGCACCCCTTCGTGTCGTCGTATACGGGGTTCCGCTCCGCCGCTCTCATGGAGCGGGAGAAACGCGCCACCAGCCAGGTGGGCAGCGACATCTCCCACAAGGACATGCTCTCGCGCATCGTCAACCACGCGGCCCGACCCCATCCCATGACCCAGTGGTTCCACCGCGACCAGGCCGGAGTGGGAAAGGGGGAGGGGGGCGCCCGCCTCCCCCACGAATGGCGAGGTCGCCAACTTCCCGCCGAGGCGTTTCCCGAACTGCTGGTACGAGAAGACTGGAATAGTCGACTGGAACAGTCGGTTATTGCCGATTATCATGCATGGCTGGCGCCCTTGCTCCTGCTCTGGCCCCGGTTGACCACTACGACCCGGGACCGGCTGGAAGCGCTGGCCTGTGAAAGACCCCGATGGCTCGTCCGCGTGCACCGCCTGCTGCCCAGGGTGGTGGACCCGGCCCGGCTCAACGCCGCCTTGGTGGCGGCCCGGCTGGAGCAGGCCCAGGGCGGAAATGAAGACAACTGGATAGAAAGCTGATGCGTCCCTCCCATATCGAAACCATCCTCGACCGCGAATTCAACAGCTGCGTGGCCGGCAGCCACACCCCCGTCATGCTGTGGGGCCCGCCGGGGGTGGGCAAGTCCCAGATCATCGCCGGCATCGCCAGGAAGCACGGCGTGCCCCTCATCGACATCCGCCTGTCCCAGATGGAGCCCACGGACCTGCGCGGCATCCCCTTCCGCAAGGACGACAATGTGGAATGGTCCGTGCCCTCCATGCTGCCGGACGCCAAGCGCCATGGCCCCGCCGGCATCCTGTTCCTGGATGAGATCAATGCCGCGCCCCCCACCGTGTCCGCCGCCGCCTACCAACTCATCCTGGACCGCAGGCTGGGCGAATACGTCATCCCCGACGGCTGGGCCATCTTCGCCGCCGGCAACCGCCAGGGGGACCGGGGCGTCACCTATGCCATGCCCGCGCCCCTGGCCAACCGCTTCACCCACTACGACGTGGAAGCCAACCTGGACGACTGGATCGGCTGGGCCCTGAACAACGGCATTGATGAAAAGGTGCTGGGCTTCCTGCGCTTCCGACCGGACCTGCTCTTCAACTATGACGCGGCCCACAACCCGGTGGCCTTCCCCAGCCCCCGTTCCTGGGAGTACGCCCACCGGGCCCTGCAGAAGTTTGGCGACCGCCCGGACCTGCTGGGGGATGCCCTCCAGGCCTGCGTGGGTCAGGCCTGCGGCGTGGAACTGAAGGCCTTCATCGACAACCTGGAGAACCTGCCGGACATCGACGGCATCCTGGCGGGCACGGTGCTGGACGTGCCCAGGGGCATCGACCTGCAGTACGGGGTGGCCGCCGCCCTGGTGCGCCGGGCCAAGGAGAGCGCCGGCGACCCGGCCAAGCTGTCCAACATCCTGCGCTATGCCCGCCACTACCCCCAGCGGGAGATGGGCGTGATGCTGGTGACGGACCTGCACCGGGCCGTGGGCCAGCCCCTGTTCAAGGTGCCGGAATTCGTGGAGTGGGCCAACAGTGTTGCAGAGTTGATGCTGTACGACTTCAAGCCCACCGCGCAGTAATTTTATGGCCCAAGACAACACCGC
>CAZREY010000445.1:0-1718 GCA_964599015.1 uncultured Thiobacillus sp. | reverse complement strand
AGCGGTTCACCTCGCGGTGCAGCTCGGCATAGGTGTAGGTGCGTTCCTCGCCGGTTTCGCTGGACAGATAGATCAGCGCCGGCTGCTCGCCGCGCGCAGCCAGGTGCCGATCCACCGCGTTGTGGCACAGGTTGGTCTCGCCGCCGACGAACCACTCGCGAAACGGCGGATGCGCGTAATCGAGCACCTTCCCCGGCGGCCTGCGCCACTCAATCAGCTTGGCCTGTTCGCCCCAGAAACCCTCCGGATCGTCGATGGAACGACGATAGAACGCCTGGCTATCCATGGTGTCTCCTCCTATGGCTGGCGAACCATTGTGCACTGCAAAAGCTGACACGTACCTGACAATGATCAGGCAAAGTCACCCGCCGCTGCCGTCAACTGACCGAAGCGCATGAGGCGCCTGGTTTATTGCCCCAACATGCCGCCCGCCTGACATGCCCCTAAAGCATCCCCATCGCCGCCCGCACGCTCTTCTCCACCGCGCATTTCGATTCACAGCGAAGGGGCTTGTTAGCCTTGGGAATATCCGCGCACTTCAGGAGAGCTTGAGATGTCAGGTTTCCACCCGCATCCCCAACGCCCGCGCCGCTTCAACCAGCTTGTCGTCGAAGGCCAGAAAGCGGAAGTCCCCGCCGGCCAGGGCCTGCCATACCGATTCCGCCGCCGCCAGGTGGACGCTGTCGTAGCCGCGCAGGCCGAACTGTTGTGCCAGAGCGCCGGCGCGGCGAATCATGCTCTCGGTCACGTGCAGTACCTGGGTCGAGGTCCAGTCCGCTTCCATGCGCAGGAGTTGCCGGCCAAGTTCGTTGTGGGTCAGGCGCCCTTCCCGGACAGTCTTCGCAAGGGTGGCGCGCAGTTCCGCGTAGGCAATGAGGTGGGTGCAGATCGCCCCGGCTTGGTCCTTGACTGCCACCACCTGTTCGGACCCCGGCTCGGCGACGTAGAGTTTCACGTAGGCCGAGGTATCCAGGTAAATGATCATTCCCGGTCTTCCAGCACACTGTCGGACAGCATTTTCAGACCGGGTTCCCAGGGTATGGGGCGATCCGAACCTTGCACCTTTTTACCGTCCCCTGGCCGTATCCAGGGCAATGCTTGCAGGCGGGCGATGGCCTCGGCTTCGATCTCTTCCGGGGTTTGGGCGACGGGCAACGGAGTGGTCAAACGGGCAACCGGCTTGCCGTGGGAGGTCACCACCACCTCCTGGCCGGCGGCAACTTGGCGCAGATATTCGGACAGGTGGGTTTTCAACTCACGAACCGAGACTTCCATGACAGGGACACCGTGTAGTAACGATACGCTGAATTGTAGTCTCGAAATTTCGTCATGAGACTACAACTTGGCTACGGTTGTGCGGGTATGTAGCTGTCATCGCTACGATGGTGGTGACGATGTCACCGTGTTGGGGTCTGGCCCAATAAGGAATCCGGGCTTTAGGCGCGGGCCGAATAGCCGGATGGACAACAAGTCCTTACGCCATAATTCCAGGAAACATCGCCGCTGAAAAAAATTACCTCGTGGCTCGTCTGGTGAGCCACCGGGCCGGGAGAATACGAAAAGAAGACAACAGGAGGACCCGTGGTGTAGGCGGTATCGATCTCGTTGCGCAGGCCTCCCCCGCGTACGCGGGGATCGACCTTTGCCCGGCGCCAGGGCGGACCAGATCGAGGGCAGGGGCGCAAGGTGTTTCCGGGGCAACAGCCCCGGCCTCATTG
>CAZREY010000444.1:0-1720 GCA_964599015.1 uncultured Thiobacillus sp. | reverse complement strand
ACACGTGCGCTCACTGTGACGGGGTCGGCTGGATCAAGGGCCGCGCCCTCACCGGCGAGCGCGTCCAGGAACTGGAACAGCTGCGCCTGCCCTTCGTGTTCCGCAAATACCTGGACTTCGGCGCCTTCGCCGCCATGCGGGACCTCCACGCCCAGATCCGCCGGGAGGTGGCGAGGAAGGACAAGCAGGACAACATCAAGCTGGGGCCCGGCGGCATCCGGGAGATCGAGTTCATCGCCCAGGTGTTCCAACTCATCCGCGGCGGCCATCAGCCCTCCCTGCGCATGCGCCCCACCCGCACCCTGCTGCACCAGCTGGCCGCCTACAACCTGCTGCCGGAGGCCACGGCGGAAGACCTGGAGGACACCTACGTCTTCCTGCGCAACCTGGAGCACCGCCTGCAATACCTGGACGACGCCCAGACCCAGAACCTGCCCACGGGAGAGGAAGACCGCCGACTGGTGGCCCGGGCCATGGGGTTCGGGGACTGGAACGCCCTGCTGGCGGCACTCGCCCCCCGGCGCAGGCGGGTGGCCAACCAATTCGAGCAGGTATTCGGCGCGCCCCAGGAGGACCAGTCCGCCCACCCCCTGGCCGGGGTGTGGCAGCGGCCCGACGAGGAGGCCCTGGACCGCCTGCGGCTGGCCGGTTTCCACGAACCGGAAACGGCCCTGGGCCAATTGCGCGCCCTCACCCTGGGCAGCCGCTACGCCGGCCTGCTCGATCGCAACAAGGCCGCCCTGGACGGCCTGCTGCCGCCCCTCGTCGAACTGTCCGCCCAGTTTCCCAATGCCCGGGAGACCCTGGCCCGCATCCTGGACCTGCTGGAGGCCATCGCCCGGCGCGGCCCCTACCTGTCCCTGCTGAAGGAATATCCCCAGACCCTGCGGCAGGTGGTGCGCATGGTGAGCGCCAGCCCCTGGGCAGCCCAATATCTCACCCGCCAGCCCCACCTGCTGGACGAGTTGCTGGACCCCCGCCAGCTCATGGCCCCGCCGGACTGGCGCCACGCCCGGGAGGAACTGCGCCTGGTGCTGGAGGGGCTGGCGGGGGACGTGGAAAGACAGATGGACGAGCTGCGGGTGTTCAAGCAGTCCGAGACCTTTCGTCTCCTGGCCCAGGACCTGGCCGGCATCTGGACCGTGGAAAAGCTCTCCGACCACCTGGCCGACCTGGCGGACCTGCTGGTGGAGGCCACCCTGGAACTGGTGTGGGCCACCCTGTCCGGCCGCCACCGGGACAAGCCCGCCTTCGCCGTCATCGCCTACGGCAAGCTGGGGGGCAAGGAGCTGGGCTACGCATCGGACCTGGACATCGTCTTCCTCCACGACGACCCCCACCCGGACGCCCAGGAGATCTACGCCAAACTGGGCAAGCGGCTGAACACCTGGATGTCCACCCTCACCCCCGCCGGCACCCTGTACGAGACCGACCTGCGCCTGCGCCCGGACGGGGCCTCGGGCCTGCTGGTGAGCTCCGTGGAGGCCTTCGAGGACTACCAGCGCCACCAGGCCTGGACCTGGGAGCACCAGGCCCTCACCCGGGCGCGGTTCTGCTGCGGCGACCGGGCCGTGGGCCAGCGCTTCGACGAGATCAGGGAGGCCGTGCTGTGCCAGCCCCGGGACCCGGACAAGCTGCGCGCCGAGGTGCTGGAGATGCGCCGGAAGATGCTGGACGGCCACCCCAACCCCACGGGCCTGTTCGACCTGAAGCACGACCG
>CAZREY010000443.1:0-1739 GCA_964599015.1 uncultured Thiobacillus sp. | reverse complement strand
GCCTTCGATGGGGGTGGTGTCTTCGGTCATGCTTCTATTTGTAGGCTGTACCAGTCACATGGGTATGGCCGAAGCACGGAGTTTCAAGTTCAGCGGGAATTTCAGCCGTAATACAGCCCCATGGACTCCCGCACGTCCCGCATGGTTTCCCGGGCCAGGTCCCGGGCCTTTTCGCAGCCGTCGGCGATGACGTTCTTCACCGTGTCCGGGTCTTCCGTGTAGGCCCGGGCCCGCTCCTGGATGGGGGCCAGCTCCTTCAGCACCGCATCGATCACCGGCTGCTTGCATTCGATGCAGCCGATGCCGGCGGTGGTGCAGCCCTGCTGCACCCAGGCCTTCACGTCCTCGCCGGAATAGACCTCGTGCAGCTGCCACACCGGGCAGCGGCCGGGCTCGCCCGGGTCGGTGCGGCGCACCCGGGCCGGGTCCGTGGGCATGGTGCGGATCTTCTTGTTCACCGTTTCCGGGTCTTCCCGCAGGGAAATGGTGTTGTTGTAGGACTTGGACATCTTCTGGCCGTCCAGGCCGGGCATCCTGGAGGCGGCGGTGAGCAGTGCCTCGGGCTCGGTGAGGATCATCTTGCCGCCCCCTTCCAGGTAGCCGTACAGCCGTTCCTTGTCCCCCAGGGAGAGGTTCTGGGTCTCCGCCAGCAGGGCCTTGGCGGAATCCAGGGCCTCGTCGTCCCCTTCCTGCTGGTAGCGGGTCTTCAGTTCCAGGTAGAGCTTGGCCTTCTTGCCCCCCAGTTTCTTCACCGCCGCCTGGGCCTTGTCCTCGTAGCCCGGCTCCTTGCCGTAGAGGTGGTTGAAGCGCCGGGCGATCTCCCGGGCGAACTCGATGTGGGGCACCTGGTCCTCCCCCACGGGCACCTGGTTGGCCCGGTAGATGAGGATGTCGGCGCTCTGCAACAGGGGGTAGCCCAGGAAGCCGTAGGTGGACAGGTCCTTCTCCGTAAGCTTTTCCTGCTGGTCCTTGTAGGTGGGCACCCTCTCCAGCCAGCCCAGGGGGGTCATCATGGAAAGCAGCAGGTGGAGCTCGGCGTGCTCGATCACCTCGGACTGGATGAACAGGGTGGCCTTGGCCGGGTCCACGCCGGCGGCCAGCCAGTCGATGACCATCTCCCAGGTACTGTCATGGATGGTCAGCGGGTTGTCGTAGTGGGTGGTGAGGGCGTGCCAGTCGGCCACGAAGAACAGGCACTCGTATTCGTGCTGGAGGCGGATCCAGTTTTTCAGGACGCCGTGGTAATGGCCCAGGTGGAGGCTGCCCGTGGGGCGCATGCCGGAGAGGACGCGGTCTGCGTACATAGCTGGCTCGGTAGGTTACGGAAGGATATTGAACAGGCGCAGGAGCAGTTGCTCCACGCTCTGATAGAAGGGGCCGATGATCATGCCCAGCAGCCCCGTCGCCAACAGGCCGATGAGGATGAACAGGCCATAGGGCTCCACCTGGGCCAGCTTGTAGGCCCATTTGGGCGGCAGCAGGCTGACGGCGATGCGGCCGCCGTCCAGGGGCGGGATGGGCAGCAGGTTCAGGGTGGCCAGGATGGCGTTGATGGTGACCCCCGCCATGCCCATGAGGGCCAGGGGGTGGGAATAGTCGCTGGGCACCACGAAGGCCAGCTTGATCATGGCCGCCCAGAACACCGCCATGACCAGGTTGGCCGCCGGCCCCGCCGCCGCCACCCACAGCATGTCCTGCTTGGGATGGCGCAGGTTGTTGAAATTGACCGGCACGGGCTT
>CAZREY010000442.1:0-1741 GCA_964599015.1 uncultured Thiobacillus sp. | reverse complement strand
GTCGATCTCATCGTCGGACAGGGCCAGGCCCCAATCCTTGTTGGCCTTGTTCAATGCGCGCTTGCCGCCCTTGAGCACATCCACGGTCTTGAAGGGAGGGGCCTCCACGTGGTGGAACAGCTTTTCCGCCTCGGCCTCGTCCAGCAGCACGCTCTCGGTCATGCGGTCGTGGAGGAAGGGCAGCACGGCGGCCAGGTCCAGATCTCGGCCCTTTTTCATGACGATGGTCCAGCTCACGCCCCGCTCGATGCGGCCGATGGCGGAAAGGCCGCAGTTGGCGGCGATGTCCGTGGCCTTGGAGGACCAGGGGGAGACGGTGCCCAGGCGGGGGGTCACCAGGATCGCGGGCTTGGCCGGCTCATGCGGCGCGGCGTGGAGCAGTTCCCCCAGGAAGGCAAGGTCGGACCCGGACAGTTCGCCGGACAGTTCCACGAAATAGCGGAACCGGGCCGTCAGGCCCTTCACGCCCTGGGGCTTCAGGGCCTCCAGCAGCTTGGCGATGCGGAAATCGGAGAGGGCTGGAGCGCCGGAGAGAAACAGAACGCGGGAATCAACGCGGGACATGGGCCTGACCAGGACACGGGAAAGGCCATGATTTTAGCCGAGGGGCTCAGTTGAATGGCGAATCGCCCGGCCCCTTCAGGGCGGCACGGATGGCGGGCCCCACGCGCCCGGCCTTGAAGGGCTTGATGATGTAGCCGGCGGCGCCGAAGCCCACCGCCTCCCGCACCGTGGTCATGGACGCGTCCCCCGTCACCATGATCACCCGGGTGTCCGGCGCGGCGCTCTGGATGGCCCTGAGCACCTCCAGCCCGGACATGCCCGGCATGTTCACGTCCAGGCAGACCACGTCCGGGTTCAACTTGCCCACCTGGTTCAGGGCACCCTTGCCGTCCCGGGCCTCGCCCACCACGTTGAACCCCTCTTCCCGAAGGATGGCCTTGAGCAGTTCACGCATGAGGGTGTCGTCATCGACGACGAGGACTTTCGAGGCCATGGCATTCATCGTTTCTACAAAAGAAAAGGGCCGACCCTGGCCGGCCCTACAGCGTCGGGGTTGTGCAATTATCCTTCAGAATCCTCCGGCCCTTGCAACTTGTCCACGTAGTCCAGGCCACAGTAGTGGGCCAGGAAATCCTGGCCATCGCTGCTTTCCGACAGGGATTCGCCGAATTCATCCAGGATGGCGTCACAATCCAGGTCGGCGCAGGTCTCGTCCAGATCGCAGGATGTGACCGGCGCGCCGGCGGGTGTGACGGGGGAATGGGTATGATGATCCATGACATCCTCCTTCCTCTGGTCTGTAATGTTGTTTATAGGTTCATGAATCCAAAATAAAAACCATGCTGGACATACGTCAAGACAACCTCCCCGCCCGGCTGCCCTACCGCCCCAAGGATTGCAACAAGAGCGATTTCGGCGCCGTGGGCGTGGTGGGCGGCGCCCCGGGCATGGCGGGGGCGGCCCTCCTGGCGGCGCGGGGGGCCCTGCTGTGCGGCGCGGGGCGGGTGTACGCGGGACTGCTGGACGAGCGGGTGGCCCTGGACCCCTTCATGCCGGAACTCATGGTCGGCACCCCGGAGCGGGCCATGGCGCTGCCCGCGCCCGCCTGCCTGGTGGTGGGCCCGGGCCTGGGACAGACCGGCGCCGCCCGGGACTGGCTGGCGCGGGCCCTGGCCACCGCCTTCCCCCTGCTGCTGGACGCGGATGCCCTGAACCTCCTGGCCCGGGACCAGGCCCT
>CAZREY010000441.1:0-1768 GCA_964599015.1 uncultured Thiobacillus sp. | reverse complement strand
GTGCAGTTCCTTGGCCAGGCCCTTCAGCGACCGGGAGATGTCGGAGATTTCCGTGGCCCGGTTCTCGCCGCTGCCGGAGCCGGACATCAGCTGCAGGTAGTCGATGACGATCAATCCCAGGGGCTTCTTGGTGTCCTTGCACTGGCGCGCCAGGCGGCGGGCCCGGGCCCGGACTTCCATGGCGGTGAGGCCGGGGGACTCGTCTATATACATGGGCGTTTCGTTCAGCCGGCCCAGGGCATGGGTGAGGCGGGGCCAGTCGTCCTCGGAGATGCGGCCGGTGCGCAGCTTGTGCTGGTCCAGCCGGCCCACGGAACCCAGCATGCGCATGACCAGCTGGGTGGCGCCCATTTCCATGCTGAACACGGCCACGGAATGGTCGGTGTCCAGGGCCACGTTCTCGGCGATGTTCAGGCTGAAGGCGGTCTTGCCCATGGAGGGACGGCCGGCGACGATGATCAGGTCACCGGGCTGGAGGCCCGAGGTCTTGGTGTCCAGGTCGGCGAAGCCCGTGGGCACGCCGGTCACCTCGTTGGGATTGTCCCGGTTGTAGAGCTCGTCGATGCGGGTCACCACCTCCATGAGCAGGGGTTGCATCTGCTGGAAACCCTGGGTGGCCTTGGCGCCCGCCTCCTTGATCTCGAACACCTTGGCCTCGGCCTCATCCAGGATCTGGCCGGCGGAGCGGCCGGCGGGGCTGAAGGCGGACTCGGCGATGCCCGTGCCCACCTCGGCCAGCTTCCGGAGCACCGACCGCTCCCGCACGATCTCGGCGTAGCGGCGGATGTTGGCGGCGGAAGGCGTGTTCTGGGCCAGGGCCGCCAGGTAGCCCAGGCCACCGATCTCGTCCAGGGTGCCCAGGGACTCCAGGGCCTCGGCCACGGTCACCACGTCGGCGGGCTTGTTCTCCTCCACCAGGCGGATGATCTGGCGCCAGATGGCGCGATGGTCGGCGCGGTAGAAATCCTGCTCGACGATGAGGTCGGTGATGCGCTCCCAGGCGTTGTTCTCCAGCAGGAGGCCGCCCAGCACGGACTGCTCCGCCTCCACGGAATGGGGCGGCAGCTTGAGGGCGGTGAGTTCCTGGTCGAGGACGGAGGACATGGGAGCGGCGGCGAAACGGAAGGGGGATTCTAGCCGAATGGGATAGGGGGCCGAAAAAGAGAAAACGGAAACAGAAAGGGCCGCTTGCGCGGCCCCCTCTCCCCAGCCCTCCCCCATCGGGGGAGGGAGAGAATCATCAGCCCTGGCCCACCACCGCCACGGTGATGTCGCAGGTGACGTCGGTGTGCAGGGACAGGGTGACGGGGTACTCGCCCACGGCCTTGAAGGGACCCTCGGGCAGGCGCACCTCGCCCTTGGCCACGGCATGGCCGGCGGCGGTCAGGGCCTCGGCGATGTCCACGTTGGTGACGGAGCCGAACAGGCGGCCGTCCACGCCCGCCTTCTGGGCGATCTGCACGGTGATGCCGGTCAGTTGCTCGGCGCGGGCCTGGGCGGCGCCCAGCTTCTCGGCGGCCTGCTTTTCCAGTTCGGCCTTGCGCTCTTCGAAGGCGGCGATGTTGGCCTTGTTGGCACGCTTGGCCATGCCTTGGGGGATGAGGAAGTTGCGGGCGTAGCCGTCCTTCACCCGGACCACGTCGCCCAGGTTGCCCAGATTGGCCACTTTATCCATCAGGATGATTTCCATGTCGCGCTCCCGGTCTCAGCTGCTGTGTTGATCGGTGTAGGGCAGCAGGGCCAGGAAGCGGGCGCGCTCGATGGCGGT
>CAZREY010000440.1:0-1778 GCA_964599015.1 uncultured Thiobacillus sp. | reverse complement strand
GCGTCATCGAGGACGCCAAGTTCAAGACCTACGGCTGCGGCTCCGCCATCGCCTCTTCCTCCCTGGTGACCGAGTGGGTCAAGGGCAAGACCCTGGATGAGGCCATGGCCCTGAAGAACACCCAGATCGCCGAGGAGCTGGCCCTGCCGCCCGTGAAGATCCACTGTTCCATCCTGGCGGAAGACGCCATCAAGGCCGCCGTGGCCGATTACAAGCAGAAGCACGGCGCCAGCGCGGGCAGCACTGAATACACCGCCTGCAATCCCCCCAAGGAGCACTGAGATGGGAGCCAATACCTGTGCAGTCCCGGAGGGCATGCCCTCCGACATGTCCCAACTGGGCATGGGACCTGCGGCCGAGGCCGCCAGCGCCGTCACCCTGTCCGAGCGGGCCGCCAACCACATCCGCACCTTCCTGGAGAAGCGGGGCAAGGGCCTGGGCATCAAGCTGGGCGTGCGCACTTCCGGCTGCTCCGGCATGGCCTACAAGCTGGAGTTCGTGGATGTGGAAGACCCGGAGGACCAGAAGTTCGAATGCCACGGCGTGACCGTGTACATCGACCCCAAGAGCCTGTCCTACCTGTCCGGCACCGAACTGGACTATGTGCGCGAGGGCCTGAACGAGGGCTTCAAGTTCAACAACCCCAACGTCAAGTCCCAGTGCGGCTGCGGGGAGTCGTTCAACGTGTAGGTGCGCCGCTTGCGGCGCGAACTGCCCTGGGCTGAGCCCATTCGGCCCGCAAGCGGGCCTCCTACATCTATTTCTTCCAATGCTCGACTTCTCCCAGAACCATTTCGACCTCTTCGGCCTGCCCATGGCCTTTGCCCTGGATGGCTCGCGCCTGGACCAGGCCTACCGGGACATCCAGGCCCAGATCCATCCGGACCGGTTCGCCCACGCCGGCGAGGCGGAGCAGCGGCTGTCCATGCAGTGGACCACCCGGGTGAACGAGGCCTACCAGACCCTGAAGAAGCCTTTCGAGCGGGCCCGCTACCTGCTGCAGCTCCAGGGCATCGACGCCATGGACCCCAAGAACACGTCCATGCCCCCGGACTTCATCATGCAGCAGATGGAATGGCGGGAGGCCCTGGCGGAAGCAGCCCAGGCTCGGGACCTGGGCAAGCTCCAGGCCCTGGAAAAGGAACTGCGCGCCCACGCCAAAGACCTGCAGGGCGAACTGGCACGCCTCATCGACGAAGAGAACAACTATTCCCGTGCCGGCGAGACCTTGCGCGAGGTACGTTTCATGGACAAGCTTCTGGAAGAGATCGATACGGCCTACGAAGCCTGTAGCTGACCCACTCCCTACCCCCCCATTCCCAATTCCCCATTCCCCCTCAAGGCCCAGTTGCAAAAAGCCGAACCCGGCCAGGGCACCGCGCCCCACCCGCACCGCCTGGCGGTGGGCATCGACCTGGGCACCACCAATTCCCTGGTGGCCACGGTGCGCAATGGCGTGTCCGTGGTGCTGAACGACGCCCATGGACATGGCCTGCTGCCCTCCGTGGTGCGCTACCACGCCGACGGCGCCACCACCGTAGGCCAGGCGGCCCAGGCCAGGGCGGCGGAGGACCCCCACAACACCATCATCTCGGTGAAGCGCTTCATGGGCCGGGGCATCAAGGACATCCCCGACGCCGCCACCATGCCCTACAAGTTCGTGGATGCGCCGGGCATGGTGCAGTTGAAGACCGTGGCCGGGGTGAAGAGCCCGGTGGAGGTCTCCGCCGAGATCCTCAAGGCCATGAAGCACCGGGCCGAGGCGGCCCTGGGGGGCG
>CAZREY010000439.1:0-1796 GCA_964599015.1 uncultured Thiobacillus sp. | reverse complement strand
GAGGCGCGCCAGTCCCGCCTGGGCACGGAGAAGTTCATGCTGGACGGCCGCCATACCGGCACCGGCGGCGGCAACCACGTGACCCTGGGGGGCGCCAGCCCGGCGGACAGCCCCTTCCTGCGCCGGCCCGACCTGCTGCAAAGCCTGGTGACCTACTGGCAGCACCACCCCAGCCTGTCCTACCTGTTCTCCGGTCTGTTCGTGGGCCCCACCAGCCAGGCCCCCCGGGTGGACGAGGGCCGGCCCGAGGCCCTGTACGAACTGGAGATCGCCTTCGCCCAGGTGCCCAAGGGGGGCACGGACCAGCCCTGGCTCGCCGACCGGCTGTTCCGCCACCTGCTCACTGACCTCACCGGCAACACCCACCGGGCCGAGTTCTGCATCGACAAGCTCTACTCTCCCGACAGCCCCACCGGGCGCCTGGGCCTGGTGGAATTCCGCGCCTTCGAGATGCCGCCCCACGCCCGCATGAGCCTGGCCCAGATGCTGATGCTGCGGGCCCTGGTGGCCCGCTTCTGGGCCCGGCCCTACGACAAGCCCCTGGTGCGCTGGGGCACCGCCCTCCACGACCGCTGGATGCTGCCCCACCACCTGTGGGCGGACCTGAAGGAAGTGATCGGCGAACTGGACGCCGCCGGCTATCCCTTCCAGGCGGAATGGTTCGGCCCCTTCCTGGAATTCCGCTTCCCCCGCTATGGCACCCTGCAACTGGGGGACCTGGAACTGGAACTGCGGGCCGCCATCGAGCCCTGGCTGGTGCTGGGGGAGGAGACCACCCGCCAGGGCACGGCCCGCTTCGTGGATTCCTCCGTGGAGCGCCTGCAGGTGAAGCTCACGGGCATGACCGACGGCCGCTACATCCTGGCCTGCAACGGCCGCCGGGTGCCCCTGCGCGGCACGGGGGTCCACGGCGAGTACGTGGCCGGGGTGCGCTACCGGGCCTGGCAGCCCCCGTCGGCCCTGCATCCCACCATCGGCGTGCACTCGCCCCTGGTGTTCGACCTGGTGGACACCTGGAACAACCGGGCTGTGGCAGGCTGCACCTACCACGTCATGCACCCTGGCGGCCGCAACTACGAGCACTTCCCCGTGAACGCCTACGAGGCCGAGGCCCGACGCCACACCCGCTTCCAGCAATGGGGCCACACCCCGGGCAGCTACACCCCGCCCCCCTGGGTGGACACCCTGTCCCGTTTCATCCCCGAAAGCAGCCGGCTGGGGCCCATGTCCCCGCCGGCCGAGGAGCCGTCCCGGGAATACCCCTGCACCCTCGATCTGCGGGTTACGACAAAAAGTTAATGTTTAGTATCAATGTACTGTCATAATTCATCTCTACTCTTCCCGTTCTGGTGCAACGACGCGCCCTGTCATGGGGCATGGAAGAGGCAAATAACGACGAAAGATGGATGGAGCAGACATGATCACCAAGCAAACCGGCGGGGCCCGCCAGCGCCCCCCTATCGTGGAGCGCCGCGCCAACCCCCGGCAGCGGGAACGCTTCGAAACCGCCATGAAGATGCTCAGGCCCGTGCTGGAGCGTTCGGCCCCCAACGACACCATGATGTACCTGGTGATGCAGCGCCTGCAGACCGCCTACCCGGAGCTCAGCGCCGGCGACGTGGAGGCCCTGCTGTCCAGCGTGTTGCGCACCCTGAAGAAACAGGACGCCGGTCCGAAGCTGGTGGTCTCCAACCCACCGGGCCGGGCCACCCCCGGGGGCATGGCTCCCCCGCCACACCCCTGGCACCACCCGCGCCCCCGCGCCACGAAGGGCGGGGCCCCCCGGCCCCAAGACC
>CAZREY010000438.1:0-1806 GCA_964599015.1 uncultured Thiobacillus sp. | reverse complement strand
CGGCGGTGCGGGTGAGCCTGGTGTCCTTCGGAAAACCACCCTCTCCCGCGCTGCCGCGCACCCCTCCCCCGCATGCGGGGGAGGGGCTGGGGGAGAGGGTCACGTTGGACGGCCAGCCGGTAGCGGTCATTCATGCCGACCTGACGGCCGGCGCGGAAACCGAGGCCGTGGATTTGACGCTGGCTAAATCTCTCCCTGCAAACAAAGGCGCTTGCTTCGTAGGTACTTCAAAGAAGGCGAGTTTTGATTTGTCTGGCGATAGGGCGCGAGCGTGGCTATCCATGCCCAATCCCCATGGAAAACCCAATCACTTGGTCGTTAAGCCCTGGATTAATGGTAGTGATTTGGTTCAGCGTCCATCCGATACCTGGATCGTGGATTTCGGTGTTTCAACTCCTGAGGTGGAGGCGGCCTTGTTCGAGGCACCCTTTGCTTACGTGGTTGAGCACGTGAAGCCAGAAAAAATGAAAGTGCGTGCCGAGTCTGAAAAGCGATATTGGTGGTTGCACGCCAGAACCGCCCCGGACATGAGGAAGGCTCTGGCTGGCTGCAATCGCTACATAGCAACATCTATCGTCGCAAAGCACAGGTTATTCGTCTGGTGTGACGCGGCCATACTTCCAAGCCATGCTGTCTGTGTCATCACCCGCGCCGACGACACCACCTTCGGCATCCTCCACGCCCGCTTCCACGAACTCTGGTCCCTGCGCCTGGGCACCAGCCTGGAGGACCGCCCCCGCTACACCCCCACCACCACCTTCGAGACCTTCCCCTTCCCCGCCGGCCTCACGCCCCGGGACACGGCCGCCCCGGCGGGCCTGGCCTCGCCCCCCTGCATGGCGGGTTCCATCATGGCGGAGAACATCGCCGCCGCCGCCCGGCGCCTCAACGAGTTGCGCAACACCTGGCTGAACCCGCCCGAGTGGGTGGACTGGGTGCGCACGCCCGAGGAGGAAAAGGCCGGCTTCCCCGCCCGGCCCGTGGCCCGGCCCGGCCATGAGGCGGACCTGAAAAAGCGCACCCTCACCAATCTCTACAACCAGCGCGCAGAAGGGAAAGTGAGCTGGCTGGACCAGGCCCACCAGGCCCTGGACGCCGCCGTGGCCGCCGCCTACGGCTGGGCGGACTACACGCCGGCCATGCCCGACGCGGAAATCCTGCGCCGCCTGCTGGCCCTGAACCTGGAGCGGTCCGCCCGGGCCTGAAACACTCTGAAACACAAAGGCCCGCCCGCGTAACCTTTCGGATACGCATGTCCTCTAGCCTGGAAGCGTACCGAATGAATCCAGCCAGGCCGCGGGGCCTGGGCATTCGGACCCTCTCCGAAGTAGGAGGACATCATGAAATCCCGTAAATCCATGCTTTTGGTCTCGCTCCTGGGTATCGCCCTGCTGGGCAGCGGCGCGGTGCTGGCGCGGGGTGGCGGGATGGGCGGCGGCTACAGGGCCGACTGTCCCTACAACCAGGCCCAGACGCAGCGCATGTGGACCCAGAAGCAGCAGTTCCAGAACCAGGCCCGGCTGCAAGTCCAGCCGCAAACCCGGTCCCAGCTTCAACCCCAGGCGCGGCAACGCCTGCGTGACCCGGCCCAGTGCGCCCAGTTCGGGCAGAACTGCCCCCGGGCCCAGGCCACCCTGCCCCAATGAGCCTGGCAGCGGCAGGCCCGGCACGCTGACGCCGGGCTTGCCGTAAGGCCCAATCCACCCGCCGGCCGCCCCAACCCAGGGGCGGCCGGCGGGGGTTTTCCGGCTAGGCAAGCACCCGCCGCGGGTCCCGGGCGGCGCGCCGTTCCCTGCGGGCGTCCCC
>CAZREY010000437.1:0-1807 GCA_964599015.1 uncultured Thiobacillus sp. | reverse complement strand
TGCCTGTTCTACACCGAGACCGGCGATCCCAAGTACACGCCCATCCACAAGCTGGAGCCCATGCGCCGCCTGTATGAGCAGGAATACACCCTGCTGGGGCGGCTGGCGAAATGGACCGGCCTGTCCAAGCCCGTCACCGACGAGGAACTGGCCCAGTGGCAGGAGCTGGTCTACAACTCCTGCACCCTGTGCGGCCGCTGCTCCGCGGTGTGCCCGGTGGGCAACGACATCGTCTACATGGTGCGCAAGTTCCGCGAGGGCATGTCCGCCGCCGGCCACGCGCCCGAGGGCATCAAGGGCGCGGTCAACCGCACCGTCACCATCGGCAGCCCCATGGGCGTGAAACTGCCGGCGGTGAAGGCCCAGATGAGGCACGTGGAGGACGACACCGGCATCCCCATCCCCCTGGATGCGGAAGGCGCCGAGTACATGGTCATGCTGTCCTCCATGGAGATCATCAACTTCCCGGAATACCTGGGCGCCATCGCCAAGATCATGCGCCAGGCGGGCAAGACCTGGACCCTGTGCTCCACGGCCTTCGAGGCCACCAATGCCGGCTACCAGATCGGCAACTCGGACCTGGCCAATGTGATCGTCTCCCGCATCGTCGAGGGCGCCGAGCGTCTCAAGGTGAAGACCGTCATCAGCCCCGAATGCGGCCACGCCTACTCCGCCCTGCGCTGGAACGGCGCCAACGTGGTGGGACGGCCCTTCACCTTCAAGGTGCAGCACATCATCGAGGTGCTGGATGAGTTCCGTGCCCAGGGGCTGCTCAAGACCGAGGGTTTCGAGACCGACCGCCTGACCTTCCACGACCCCTGCCAGCTGGCCCGGCGCGGTGGCGTGATCCAGCCCCAGCGCAACCTGATGAAGATGGTGGCCAAGGAGTTCGTCGAGATGCCCGACGCCGGCTTCATGAACTGGTGCTGCGGTGGCGGCGGCGGCGCCTCCGCCATCGAGGAGGGCGAGGAACTGCGCCTGGAGGCCTTCAAGAAGAAGAAATCCCAGCTGGAGGCCGTCAAGCCGGACCGCCTGGTGACCGCCTGCGCCAACTGCCGCATCGTGCTGGAGGAAGGTCTGGAGCACTACCAGATGGATATTCCCGTGGTGGGCCTGACGGAGATGATCGCCGAGCACATCCCCGATGCCACGGGGTCAGCCCCCTCGCAAGGAGCCTGAAGCCATGAGCATTCGTAACGACAGTGAATTCAAGTCGGCCCTCAGCGGCCTGGATCCGTCCCGGCAGCGCCGTGCCGCGGCCCGCTTCGTCGAACGGGTGCTGGACCTGTCCGGCGACGTGCGCGTGCGCGCCGCCGTGGAAGCCGCCCAGCGGGGCGATCTGGCGGAGGCGGAACGGGAAGTGCTGTTCCAGGCCGCCAATGCCGCCCGGGTGGAGAGCTTCACCCAGTGCGGCCGGGAAGCGGACTGGAGCGCCCAGTCCGGGCACTTCGTGGCCAAGGCCGCGGTGAGCTGCGTGAAGGTGCCCGTGGCCGGGGAAAGCATCGCCTGGGATGCCGCCATGCATGCCCGCATGGCCCGCACCTGCCAGAGCGTGGCCAGCGGCGTGGGCACGGAAACCCGCGAGGCCGAGGCCCAATACGCCATCCTGGATGAACTCCTTAAAGCCTGAGGACACCATGACCACAGCACAACGCATCGTCGTCGACCCCATCACCCGCATCGAGGGCCACCTGCGCATCGAGGCGGAAACCGACGACGCGGGCAAGATCACCCGCGCTTCCAGCGCCGGCACCACGGTGCGCGGCATCGAGATCATCCTGCGGGGCCGGGATCCCCGGGACGCCTG
>CAZREY010000436.1:0-1808 GCA_964599015.1 uncultured Thiobacillus sp. | reverse complement strand
CGGCCGATGTAGGCTGCCTCGCCCAGGGCCTCGGTGTAGACCACGCCGTGGTAGGAGATGTCCGGCTCGTTCAGGCGGGCGAAGCGGGTCTTGTGCTCGGCCCAGGGAAACTTGCCGGAGTCCACGATCATGCCGCCGATGCTGTTGCCGTGGCCGCCCAGGTATTTGGTGAGGGCGTGCACCACGATGTCGGCGCCGTGGTCGAAGGGCCGGCACAGGTAGGGGGTGGGTACGGTGTTGTCCACGATGACCGGCACGCCGTGGGCATGGGCCAGTTCCGCCAGCCGCTCGAAGTCGGTGACGTTGCCCAGGGGGTTGCCCACGGACTCGCAGAACACGGCCTTGGTGCGGGCGTCGATGAGCTTGGCGAAGCTGTCCGGCTGGCGGTAGTCGGCGAAGCGTACCTCGATGCCGTAGCGGGGCAGGGTGTGGGCGAACAGGTTGTAGGTGCCGCCGTACAGGGTGGAGCTGGTGACGATGTTGTCCCCCGCCTCGGCGATGGTCATGACGGCGTAGGTGATGGCCGCCATGCCGGAGGCCAGGGCCAGGCCGCCGATGCCGCCTTCCATTTCCGCGACGCGCTTTTCCAGCACGTCGGTGGTGGGGTTCATGATGCGGGTGTAGATGTTGCCCGCCACCTTCAGGTCGAACAGGTCCGCGCCGTGCTGGGTGGAATCGAAGGCGTAGGACGTGGTCTGGTAGATGGGGGGCGCCACGGCCTTGGTGGTGGGCTCCGGGCTGTAGCCGCCGTGCACGGCGATGGTCTCGATCTTCAATGCGGTCTCCTGGTGCGTTTGTACTGGCCCGGGATTATGGCATCGACGCGTCCCGATGGGCACGCCGGCACAGGCCTTCCATCTCGCACCAGGCGCAGGTGCCCGGGGCGCCGTGGGCGGGCAGGGGCTGGCCCGCCGCCAGGGCTTCCAGGGTGTGGGCGATGCGCCCCGCTTCGGCGGCTGCCCGGGCCGCCAGGTCTGCGCCGGCCTCGGCCTTCAGCAGGGTGACCTGCTTTTCATCCACGGTGACGAAGCCTGCCTCCGAGGCGCCGGCCAGCCACGCATAGGCCGCCAGCTGCACGTCCTCGCCGGCGGGGTCCAGCTTGGCCTTGAGGGTCTGGCGGGCCTGGGTCTTGTAGTCCAGCACAGCCAGTTCATCGCCCTTGAGGTCCAGGCGGTCGGCGCGGCCGTAGAGCTGGGTTGCCCTGCCGTCGCCCCAGGCCACGGCCTTTTCCAGAGGGGTTTCGGCGGACCGGAAGCGCCAGCCGGCGGCCTCGTGGGCCATGGCCCAGGCCACGTAGTCCGGGATGTGGCGTTCCCAGCGCAGGCGCCAGGCGGTGGCCTGGAAGTTCCGCCGCTCGGCGGCGGCGAACACGGCGGCGGACAGGGCGGCCAGTACCCCTTCCCACTGGGGGGGAGGCTCGCCCCCCAGACCGGGGTGCTCGGCATGGAAGCGGGCCAGGATGCGGTGCACCAGGCTGCCGTATTCCGCCTTGTCCATCTCTTCCGGCATCTCGTCCTGCTCGTTCAGGCCCAGCACATGACGGGCGAAGAACTGGTAGGGGCAGGCCACCAGGCTTTGCCAGGCGCTGACGCTGAGCCGGTCCGGCGGGTGGGGCACGCGGGGAGAGGCGGGGTGGGGCATCCCGTCGCCGGCGGGGGCGTGGGGAACCAGGTCCAGGGGCTGAATCAGGCTTTTTCCCCAGGCGGCCTGGTGGAAGGCCTCCAGGTGCACCAGCCAGGGTGACAGGGGTGCGGGGTCGCCATCCGCCTCGGCCTGCCAGATGAAGGCGGCCCGGGGTGTGCGGCAAA
>CAZREY010000435.1:0-1822 GCA_964599015.1 uncultured Thiobacillus sp. | reverse complement strand
CGAACACGCCGGAGAGGAACTCCACCTTGTCAGACTCGCGCCGCTGGGTCACGTGGCGGGAGGTGCCGGGCTTGCGCCGGTCCAGATCGATCTGGATGTCCGCCTCGCTCAGGGCCAGGCCGGGGGGGCAGCCGTCAACGATGCAACCGATACCCGGACCATGGGATTCGCCGAAGGAGGTGACGGTGAACAGATGGCCGATGGAATTGCCTGACATGGTGAGTACGCGCTTGAAGGTGCTAAATATTATTGCACGGCTGCCGATAAGCCTTTTAACAAGCAGATACGGGGGAGCATTTCATGCGTGCGTTCATTGCATGGTTATTGCTTTTGTTGAGCGGCCAGTGCGCGGCCGCCACCCCCATGCCGGTGACCATCGCCCTGCCAGGCCCGGGCAACCTCCCCTATCTCCCCCTCGAGCTGATGTCGAAGATCGGCGCGGACCGGGATGAAGGCCTGAAAGTCAGCCTGCGCTATCACACAGGCGGCCCCCTGGCCCTCAAGGACATGTTGGCGGGCAACAGCGCCTTCGTCTCCCTGGGCCTTTCCGCCCTGGCGGAGACGGCGGACATCCAGGGCAAGGCCTATTCCCTCGTCAGCCTGACCCATGTGCCCGCGTTCACCCTGATGGTGGCCGCTCCCCTGAAAGGAAAGGTCAGGACGGTGGCGGATCTGCGCGGACGCAGCATCGGCATCCCCACAAGCAGCAAATCCGGAAGGTCCGTTGGCCGCCAACTCGCGGAATTCCTGCTCTCCAAGGCTGGCGTCACCCCCCAGGAGGTGAACTTCATCTCCAGTGGCATGAATCACCAGCACCATGCCTCCGCGCTGCAAAGCGGCGCGGTGGATGCCATCCTCACCAATGAGCCCTCCGCCACCAGACTGGAAGCGGAGGGCATCGCCTACCGGCTGGTGGACCTGCATGACCCGGTCGCCACCAAGAAGCACATTGGCAGCCTGTTCCTTTACACCCAGTTGGCCACCCGCGCGGATGTCATCCGCCAGCAGCCCGACCTGGTCAACCGCGTGGTGGCCGCCACGCTGCGTTCCCTGCGCTGGATAAAGCAGCACAGCGCCAGGGAGATCGCGGACCGCATGGGCATCTCGGATCGCGAGGAGCATGCCGCCCTGGTCCGCGTGCTGGAAAGGCACAAGGGCATGTTCAGCACGGATGGCGTGTTCAGCACGGAGGCGCTACAGGGCACCGCATCCCTCATCAAGTCCATATCCGGGGACAAGGCCCCGCCACCCATGCTGGACCAATTCATCGACGACCAATGGGTGGGGCGCCGCCAGTGAGTCCCCCTGCCAGGCAACGATCCCTGCGCCACCAGGCGATCATCCGCATCACCGCGGTGTTCCTGATCATCGGCGGCATTTCCGCCGCCCTGTTCTGGGTGGGCTGGAGCCTGTTCAATGAGCGTCTGCTCAACGAACAGGCCGAAAGCAGCGCGAAAGCGGTGGAAGCCCGCCTGAATGCCATGCAGGCTGGATGGCAGCGGGAATCCGATGCCCTGGCCGCCCAGATCACCTTCAACCGCATGCTGGACAGCGGCGGCGAAGACCGCTGGCTCAAGCTGCGCGCCTACATCGTGGCCCTGGGCGAAACCCTGGACCTTGCCGGGGTGGTGATCGTGGACAAGCAGGGCCGGCCGGTATTCGATTTCGGCAACCTGGGGCCGGAATACGCGGGCATCCTGGCGGAGCCCGAGGCAGCCCCCATCCCCGACGGGTGGTACCTCAGCAAGGACCGGCGCCGGCTCCACCGCATCATGCAGACACCCCTTTGGCTGGGCCTGAACGGCGGGCATGGCAACCTCAT
>CAZREY010000434.1:0-1835 GCA_964599015.1 uncultured Thiobacillus sp. | reverse complement strand
CTGAGCATGCCCAGCATAGCCGGGCTGTCCGAGAGCTACCTGAAGAACATCATGATGGAATGGAAGACGGGTGCCCGTGCCTCCGCCAACATGACGCGTCTGATCAAGGGTTACACGGACGACGAGATTGCCGCCCTGGCGGCCTACTACGCCAAGCTGCCGTGGACGCCGGTGGCGCAGAGCGTGTCAGCCGACCTGCTGGCCAAGGGCAAGGAAGTCACTGAGCGCTGCGAGACCTGCCACGGCGCCACCGGCGGCCAGCCTGACGACAAGGACACCCCCATGCTGGCCGGGCAATGGTCCAAGTACCTGGAACTGGAGCTCATGAAGTACCGGGACGAAGGCTTCAAGATGACCCACCAGAAGATGACCCGCAACGCCCGCAAGATGGAAGAGGGTGATGTCGCCACCGCCGCCAAGTTCTACGGCGCCCAGAGCAAGTGAGGGAAAAGAGCATGAGCCAAATCAACCGTCGTGACTTCATCAAGATTGCCGCCGCGGCCTCCTCCACCGCCGCCCTGTCCTTCCCCTCCATTGGCCGCGCGGCCGCCAAGGCGCGGGTCGTGGTGATTGGCGGCGGCTACGCCGGCGCCACCGCCGCCAAGTACGTGAAGATGCTGGACGGCAACATCGACGTCACCCTCATCGAACCCAACAAGACCTACACCTCCTGCCCCCTGTCCAACGAAGTGATCTCCGGGCACCGGGACATCAAGACCCTGCAGGTGGGCTACGACGGCCTGAAGAAGCGGGGCGTGAACGTGGTGCACGACCTGGTCATCGGCGTGGACCGGGCCAAGAAGGTGGTCACCACCAAGGGCGGCAAGAAGCTGCAATACGACGCCCTGGTCATGTCCCCCGGCATCGAATTCAAGTACGACACCATCGAGGGCTACTCCGAAGCCCTGATCAACGACATCCCCCACGCCTGGAAGGCCGGCGACCAGACCCTGCTCTTGAAGAAGCAACTGGAAGCCATGCCCGACGGCGGCCGGTTCGTCATCGTCGTGCCCAAGGGCCCGTTCCGCTGCCCCCCCGGCCCCTACGAGCGGGCCTCCCTGGTGGCCAACTACTTCCAGCACCACGGCAAGAAGAAGTCCAAGGTCATCATCCTGGACGCCAACGACAGCCACTCCAAGAAAGGCCTGTTCAACCAGGCCTGGGCCAAGATGTACGGCTGGGAGAAGGAAGGCCTCAACACCAACGGCATGATCGAATGGGTGAAGGGGGCCGAAGGCGGCTTCGTCAACAAGCTGGACGCCAAGAGCAAGACCGTGTCCTCCGACTTCGTGGAAGTGAAGGCCGACGTGCTCAACATCATCCCGCCCCACAAGGCCGGCAAGATCGCCGCCGACACGGGTCTCACGGGCACCGCCGGCAACAACTTCGAGCAGGGCTGGTGCAAGGTGGAACCCATGAGCATGGCCAGCGCGGTGGACCCCAGCATCTACACCATTGGGGATTCCTGCGTGGCGGGGGAGATGCCCCTGTACGGCAACCCCAACGCCGCCTTCGACATGCCCAAGTCCGCCCACATCGCCATGACCCAGGCCAAGGTGGCGGCGGCGGCGATCGTGGCCAAGCTCAACGGCCTGCCGGTGCCCCAGCCCTACTACGCCAACACCTGCTACAGCGTGGTGGGGGATGACTACGGCATCTCGGTGGCGCACCTGTACCGGGTGGTGAACGGCACCTTCAAGTACATCCCCGAGGGCAGCGGCGTGTCGCCCATGACCATGCCGGACAAGTCCCCCGTGCCCGCCATCTACCGCAAGCTGGAGGCCGAATACGCCGACGGCTGGCTGCGCAACGTCATGGCGGATGCGTTTATCTGA
>CAZREY010000433.1:0-1836 GCA_964599015.1 uncultured Thiobacillus sp. | reverse complement strand
GGCCAGGTCGGCGGCCAGCAGGCCGTCCCCCTCGGCGCTGAACAGGTCGCCCACCGTGCCGCCGGTGAGCCACTTGGGCAGGGCGGCGGGCTGGGGGGTGAGGGTGAGGATGGAGACGGCGCCGGCCAGTTCATCCGCCTCCGTCTCGGGGCCGGGCACGCCGAAGCGGCCCTCGCCGTCGACGGCCAGTTCCAGGGGGAACAGAGGCAGGGCCAGGATGATGCGCTTGCCGGCATGGCGTTGCAGGCGTTCCCGGGCCACGGGCTGGCGGTCCAGCAGGGCGTTCAGGGCAGTGGCGAGGGTGGATTCGGGAAGGGGCGCGGGCATGGCGCGATTGTAGGGCAAGCCACGATAATCCGGCCCATGAACATCAACGGCACGCCCACCCGCACCATCTGGCCCGTGGAGGCAGGGGTCGAGATCATCGACCAGACCCGTCTGCCCCACGAATATGTCACCCGCGTACTCGCCACCCCGGAGGACGCGGCCGAGGCCATCGCCGTCATGCGGGTGCGGGGCGCCCCCCTCATCGGCGCCACGGCGGCCTACGGCCTGGCCCTGGCGGCCCATCGCGATGCCTCCGACGCCGGCCTGAGGGCCGCCGGGGAATTGCTGGTGTCCACCCGGCCCACGGCGGTGAACCTGAAATGGGCGGTGGATCGCATGCTGGCCGAGCTGCTGAAACTGCCGGTGAGCGAGCGCCCACCCGCGGCCTGGACCGAGGCGGAGGCCCTCTGCGCCGAGGACGTGGCCCAGAACCAGGCCATCGGCCGCCACGGACTGGACCTGATCCAGGCCGTGGCCCGGCGCAAGGCGGGGCCGGTGAACCTCCTCACCCACTGCAACGCCGGCTGGCTGGCCACCGTGGACTGGGGCACGGCCCTGGCCCCCGTCTTCGCCGCCCGGGAGGTGGGGGTGCCCGTGCACGTGTGGGTGGACGAGACCCGGCCCCGCAACCAGGGGGCCAGCCTCACCGCCTGGGAGCTGAACCAGGCGGGCATTCCCCACACGGTCATCGCCGACAACGCCGGCGGCCACCTCATGCAGCAGGGCCGGGTGGATATGTGCATCGTGGGTACGGACCGCACGGCGGCCAACGGCGACGTGTGCAACAAGATCGGCACCTACCTGAAGGCCCTGGCGGCCTTCGACAACGGCGTGCCCTTCTACGTGGCGGCCCCGGTGCCCAGCATCGATTTCAGCCTCGACAGGGGGCGCGACATACCCATCGAGGAACGCTCGGCGGACGAGGTGGGCCGCATCGCCGGCCGCGCCGACGACGGCAGGTTAGTGAGCGTTCACCTGACGCCGGCGGGCAGCCCCTGCGCCAACCCGGCCTTCGACGTGACGCCGGCCCGGCTGGTGACGGGCCTCATCACCGAACGGGGCGTGTGCGCCGCGGGCCGGGAGGCCCTGGCGGCCCTTTATCCGGAGCGCCCATGAACACCAAGGCCATGAATTACGCCGACCTGCCCGAGCTTGTTGCCGCCTGCGCCCGCCGGAGCGTGGCCCTGGGGCTGAACCAGGGTACCTCGGGCAATGTGAGCGCCCGCTCACCGGAGGGCTTCGTCATCACCCCCTCGGGCCGGGACATGACTGCCCTGGGGGCCCGGGACATGGTGGCGGTAGACATGGACGGCCAGGCGGCGGAAGGCCAGAAGCCCTCCAGCGAATGGCGTTTCCACCGGGACATCTATGCCGCCTTCCCCGGGGCCAAAGCGGTGGTCCACGCCCATTCCCCCTTCGCCGTGGCCCTGGCCTGCATGCGCCGGAACATCCCCCCCTTCCACTACATGGTGGCCATGGCCGGGGGCACGGACATCCCCTGCGCCGCCT
>CAZREY010000432.1:0-1841 GCA_964599015.1 uncultured Thiobacillus sp. | reverse complement strand
CCTCGTGGGCCTGGCGAAAAAAGAGGGCGCTGATTTCATCATTGCCACCGGCGGCGGCAAGGTCATCGATACGGGCAAAGCGGTGGCCCATAATATGAAAGTGCCGGTGATCGTGGTGCCCACCATCGCCGCAACGGATGCTCCCTGTTCCGCGCTGTCGGTGGTTTACACCGATGCCGGAGTGTTCGACCGCTACTTGGTATTGCCTCACAACCCGAACTGTGTCCTGGTGGACACCGCCATCATTGCCAACGCCCCCGTGGAAACCCTGGTCTCGGGCATGGGGGATGCGCTCGCCACCTTCTGGGAAGCGGATACCTGCGCCAAGAGCTGCAAAGCAAACGTTCTCACCGGGGGGTGTCCACCCACCCGTTCCGCCATCGCCCTGGCCCGCCTCTGCTACGACACGCTGCTGGAATTCGGCCTGCAGGCCAAACTGGCGGTGGCAAAGCATTGCGTGACGCCGGCGGTGGACGCGGTGGTGGAGGCCAACACTCTGCTGAGTGGTCTCGGCTTCGAGAGTGGCGGGCTCGCCGGCGCTCATTCGGTGCACAACGGGTTCACCGTGCTGGAGGCCTCCCATCACAAACTCCACGGCCAGAAGGTGGCCTTCGGCACCCTGACCCAATTGGTGATGGAAGGGCGCTCCACCGATGAACTCTATGAGGTCCTGGATTTCTGCCTCACCGTCGGCTTGCCGGTTTGTCTGGATGATCTGGGCATCAAGAATCCTACCCGCGAAGAGATCCGGAAGGTGGCGGAAGCCACGACTGCTCCGGGGGAGACCATTCACGCCACCTGGTTCGATGTCACCGCCGATATGGTGGAGGCCGCCATCTGGACGGCAGACGCCTTGGCCAAAGACTACAGGGAAGGAGCCTAGCATGGCGCTGTTGCCTGTGTCTATCAGCATAGGAGTGCTCTGCGGCATCTGGTTCCATATCACGGTTATGATTCCCTGGCTTGCGGCGTGGGTAGGCTACGCGGCATGGGCGAGCTTCTACTATGCCGGCGGCAACCAGGAAGCCCTGTGGAAATCCATCGCCGCCAACGTGGCAGGAATGGTCCAGGGGGCGCTTTTCTTCTGGCTTTGGGTGACCTTTGGGGCCGGCAACATGCTGCTCCTTTCGGCATGGATCGGGCTTTTCTGTTTTGTCATGACCATCGAAGGCAACATTCCGCTGCTCTCCGCCATTCCTGGCCAGTTTGTGGGAGCTGCGGTGTTCTTCGGCAATCTTGGGGGGCATAAGGGTGATATTGTCGCCACTCTGGTGAACACCTTCGTGTGCATGCTGATCGGCAATTTCGCCGGGATTATCTCCGCGAAACTCCCTGATTTCTTCAAGAAGAAGGAGGCTGCCGCCTGAGGTGACCTGTTAGGGGAGGCATCGCGGGCGGCCGCAGGTGGTGGTCCGCGATGCCCGGATCGTGATGCTTTATAGCTTGGGAGGATGGAAAATGGTGAAGGAAGCATTGGGCCTGATTGAAACCAGAGGACTGGTCGCCATGATCGAGGCATCGGACGCCATGGTGAAAGCCGCCAACGTCCAGCTGGTCGGCTACGTGAAGATCGGTTCGGGACTGGTGACCACCATGGTAAGAGGCGACGTCGGGGCCGTCAAAGCCGCTACCGATGCGGGTGCGGCCGCCGCTCAAAAGGTGGGCGAGGTGGTTTCCGTCCATGTGATCCCCAGACCGCACCAGGATGTCGAGAAGATCCTGCCGCAGCTTCCCGTAAACGAGTAACGGGGAGTGGGACTCTATCCGCAATTGCCTAGAATCGGGAGGTGACGTCCGATGCAAGAGGAACTGATCAACAAAGTGATGCAAGAGGTGATGAA
>CAZREY010000431.1:627-1842 GCA_964599015.1 uncultured Thiobacillus sp. | reverse complement strand
CGCCCACCACCTCGATGGGGTGCTCGGCGGTGAGGCGGCGGCGGGCGGTCATGGCCGGGTAGTTGGTCTTGCCTTCCAGGATGAACTGCTTGGCGTACTCGCCGGTCTGGATGCGCTTCAGCGCGTTGCGCATGGCGGCGCGGGACTGCTCGTTGATGACCTCGGGGCCGGTCACGTACTCGCCATACTCCGCGTTGTTGGAGATGGAGTAGTTCATGTTGGCGATGCCGCCCTCGTACATCAGGTCGACAATGAGCTTCAGCTCGTGCAGGCACTCGAAGTAGGCCATCTCGGGGGCGTAGCCGGCCTCGGTGAGGGTCTCGAAGCCCATCTTCACCAGTTCCACGGCACCGCCGCACAGCACGGCCTGCTCGCCGAACAGGTCGGTTTCGGTCTCCTCGCGGAAGTTGGTCTCGATGACGCCGGCCCGGGCGCCGCCGTTGGCGGCGGCATAGGCCAGGGCGATGTCCTTGGCCTTGCCGGACTTGTCCTGGTACACGGCGATCAGGGACGGCACGCCGCCGCCCTGCAGATAGGTGGAGCGCACGGTATGGCCGGGGCCCTTGGGGGCCACCATGATCACGTCCAGGTCGGCACGGGGCACGATCTGGTTGTAATGCACGTTGAAGCCGTGGGCGAAGGCCAGGGTGGCGCCCTTCTTGATGTTGGGCTCGATGTCGTTGCGGTAGACGTCGGGCTGCTGCTCATCCGGCACCAGGATCATCACCACGTCGGCGTCCTTCACCGCGGCGCCCACCTCCTTCACGGCGAGACCGGCCTTCTTGGCCTTGTCCCAGGAAGCGCCGCCCTTGCGCAGGCCCACGGTGACCTTGACGCCGGAGTCCTGCAGGTTGTTGGCGTGGGCATGTCCCTGGGAGCCGTAGCCGACAATGGCCACCTTCTTCTTCTTGATGAGGGAGAGGTCACAGTCTTTTTCGTAATAAACCTTCATGGGACATCCTTTCTGACAATCAAACTTTCATGATGCGGTCGCCCCGGCCGATGCCGGAAGCGCCAGTGCGAACGGTTTCCAAAATGGCGGCGGGATCCAGGGCTTCCAGGAAGGCATCCAGCTTGGATCCCGGCCCGGTGAGCTCGATGGTGTAGGTCTTGTCGGCCACGTCGATGACCCGGCCGCGGAAGATGTCGGCCATGCGTTTCATCTCTTCCCGGAATTCGTGGGTATGGGTACGCACCTTCACCAGCATGAGTTCC
>CAZREY010000431.1:0-617 GCA_964599015.1 uncultured Thiobacillus sp. | reverse complement strand
TCGGTGAGGTCCTGGATCTTGACGATATCCACCAGCTTGTTGAGCTGCTTGGTGATCTGCTCGATGACCTCGTCGGACCCGCGGGTGACGATGGTCATGCGGGAGAGGGTGGCGTCCTCGGTGGGGGCCACGGTGAGGGATTCGATGTTGTAGCCCCGGGCGGAGAACAGGCCGGCCACGCGGGACAGGGCACCCGCTTCGTTTTCCATGAGGAGGGAGATGATGTGCCGCATCTTTACCGTACCCCCACACCCGCTATTGCTAGTTGCCCCCCGGGGGGGCATTCGCCTGACCTGAGGCGGCTCTGCATCAGTCTCATGTTTACACCAGAATCATTTCGGAGAGGCCCTTGCCGGCCGGGATCATGGGATATACGTTCTCGCGGGGATCGGTGAGGAAGTTGATGAACACCAGCCGGTCCTTGTACTTGCCGAAGGCATCCCGCAGGGCCGGCTCCACATCCTCCGGCTTTTCCACCACGATGCCCACGTGGCCGTAGGCCTCCGCCAGCTTCACGAAGTCCGGCAGGGAAGACATGTAGGACTCGGCGTAGCGCTCTTCATAGAAGAACTCCTGCCACTGGCGCACCATCCCCAAATAGCCGTTATTGAGCAGGA
>CAZREY010000430.1:0-1844 GCA_964599015.1 uncultured Thiobacillus sp. | reverse complement strand
AGGAGGTCGGCGGCGTGGCGCATGGTTTCCCAGTCGCTGACGCTGCCCATGATGAGTCCGACGAGGGGGGTGTTCATATGCAGGCCTTTTTGCTGAGGCGCGCATTCTACTCCGTGCCTGCCCCGCCCCCCAGTCCCTGACCCGGGTCAGAAGGGCAGGGGCGTGCCGGGCAGGGCCTGGCTCAGGAGGCGGCGGAAGTCGGCCTGGATGCGGGCCAGGGCGGGGGCGTCGTCCGCCTCGAATCGCAGCACCAGGGAAGGGGTGGTGTTGGAGGCCCGCAGCAGGCCGAAGCCGTCGGCGTATTCCACCCGCAGGCCGTCCAGGGTGATGACCTCCCGGGCATCGTCGAACCGGGCCGAGTTCCGCAACCGGTCGATGAGGCGGTGGGGTTCCCCCTCCCTCAGCCTGATTTGCAGTTCCGGCGTGTTGACCGAATCCGGCAGGGCGCGGAGCACGGCACCGGCGTCCGGGTGGCGGGAGAGGATTTCCAGCAGGCGGGCGCCGGCATAGAGGCCGTCGTCGAAGCCGTACCAGCGCTCCTTGAAGAAGATGTGGCCGCTCATCTCGCCCGCCAGCAGGGCGCCGGTCTCCCGCATCTTGGCCTTGAGCACGGAGTGGCCCGTCTTCCACAGCAGGGGCTGGCCGCCGTGGTCCCGTATCCACTGGTACAGATGGCGTGTGCATTTCACGTCGAAGATGACCTGGGCGCCGGGATTGCGGCTGAGCACGTCGGCGGCGAACAGCATGAGTTGGCGGTCCGGGTAGATGATGGCGCCGTCCCGGGTGACCACCCCGAGGCGGTCGCCGTCGCCGTCGAAGGCCAGGCCCAGTTCGGCGCCACCCGCCTTCAGGCGGGCCGTGAGGGGGGCCAGGTTCGCCGGCACCGAGGGATCGGGATGGTGATGGGGAAAGCGGCCGTCCACCTCGCAGAACATCTCTTCCACATCGCAGCCCAGGGCCCGGTAGAGGGTGGGGGCGAAGGCGCCGGCCACGCCGTTGCCGGCATCCACCACGATCTTCATGGGGCGGGCCAGCTTCACGTCCGCCGTGATGCGGGCCATGTAGTCCGCGGCGATGTCGACTTGACGGTAGCCGCCCTCACCGCTGGTGTAGTCGCCTGCCTCGATGCGTCGCCGCAAGCCCTGGATGGCGTCGCCGGCCAGGGTTTCGCCCGCCAGCACCATCTTCAGGCCGTTGTAGTCGGTTGGGTTGTGGGAACCGGTGACCATCACCGCGGAGCCCGCCTCCAGGTGGCAGGCGGCGAAATAGGCCATGGGGGTGGTGACCAGGCCCAGGTCGATGACGTTGATGCCCGTGGCCCGGAGGCCCCGGGCCAGGGCCTCCGCCAGTTCCGGCCCGGACAGGCGCCCATCCCGGCCCACCACCATTTCCTTTTGGCCCAGGTCCCGGGCCTGGCTGCCCAGGGCGCGGCCGATGCGTTCCACGCCCTCGGCGGTGAGGGTTTTGCCCACGACGCCGCGGATGTCGTAGGCCTTGAATATCTCGCTGGGGAGGGAGTGCATGCCTGGCAGCCCTGTTTTTGGCCGATTATGGCCCGGGGCGCCGGCCGGGAGGGCAAAAAAAAGCGGCACCGAGGTCGGTGCCGCGAAAAACCGTCTTTGCGACGGTCAGGGAGGTAGATTGCATAGTAGCAAAACATATATCGAAAGGTATAGTCAGTTCGAACCATGTCTTGTCACACAGGGAATCGACCCCACCCGATCTTGGTCAAAGTTGACCCGGATCAATGGGGCTAAAATGCAACTACCGTCTGATAGGCCGATCCCATGTCCGAATTCACCGCCCTCCTGGAGAAGTACAGCAAGCCGGGGCCCCGCTACACC
>CAZREY010000429.1:0-1870 GCA_964599015.1 uncultured Thiobacillus sp. | reverse complement strand
CGCCCATCCCGGCCACGAGCATCGTGACGCCGAATGTGAAATTGTCCATCTCCATGAAATGAGTTCTCCTTCTGTGATGAGATGAAAACGATTGCTCGCACATCCCCGCAGCTTGGTGCGGAGTAAGCCCTTCGGCTGGCTCAGGGCCGTGAGCCTGTCGAACGGCGAGCATAATAAAAGATGAATCCACTTCCCTAAGTTTCTAAATTCCTGGCGCCTTGGTGCGAGGAATTTCAATGGATGAATCCGTCATCCCGAATGCAGGGCCGCCGGGGTGCGATGACCGTCACCCCGGAGCCAGCCCAGGCGTTTCGCAAGGGAAAGGTAGAGCGGGGGCCGTTTCCGGCCGGAAACGGCCCCCGGGGAGGGTTCACAGGCATTGGCTGAACACCCTTGAAAAACCCTTCCGCGATTTGCGTATCGATGCCGACGGTCCCGTGTGCCCTCTACCAGAGCCCGATCACCTTCCACCAAATGGCGCCCACGCCGAACCAGATGATCACCAGGATGACCGAATTGATGAGACCGAGTTTCCACCAGGTCACCTGGTCGACGAAGCCGCCGCCGAAAACGACGGGGCTGTGGCCCGCGGCATAATTGGTCAGCACGCCGCAGATGTTGGAGAAGAAGCCCAGAACGAGGCAGGTCAGCAGGGCCGGTGCGCCCGCAGCCACGGCCACGGCCGCAAAGGCCGCATACAGGGCCGTCACGTGAGCCGTCAGCGAGGCAAACGCATACTGGGCATAGAGATAGGCGAGAACGATCAGCGACAGGGTCACGGCCCAGTGCAGCCCGGAGAACATGGCGCCCAGCGTCTTGGCCAGCCAGGCCACGAAGCCGTATTTCGCTAAAAGGCCGGCCAGCGTGATCAGGACGCCCAGCCAGATCAGCGCATCCCAGGCGCCGAACTCGTCCAGGCAGTCCCTCCAGGTGAGAACGGTAGTCACCAGCAGAACGCCGAGTCCGAGGAACGCCGTGGTCGTTGCATCGACGCCCGTGAAGGTGGCCGTGGACCACAGGATGATGGTTCCCAGGAAGACGCAGAGCATCACCTTCTGGTTGAAGTCCATGGGCCCCATCTTCTCCAGCTCTTCCTTTGCCATCTTCGGCGCCTCGGGCGTGTTCTTCAACTCGGGCGGGTAGATCTTGTAGAGCACGTAGGGGACGATCAGGAGGGACGCGATGCCGGGGACAATGCCCGCCAGGGCCCAGTCGCCCCAGGTGACCTTGATCCCGACCGCTTTCTCGGCCAGGAGCGCCGCCAGTGGGTTGGCCGCCATGGCCGTCAGGAACATGGCCGAGGTGATGCAGGTGCACGTGGAGGCAACCATCATCAGGAAGGCCCCCGCCCTGCGCGCGGTATCGCCCGGGCTGGAGCCCAGGACCTGGCAGAGCCCCCTGGCGATGGGGTAGATGAACGCGCCGCCGCGCGCCGTGATGGACGGCATGGCCGGCGCGAAGAACATGTCGCTGAGGGCCAGCGAGTAGCTCAGCCGCAGGGTGCTGTGGCCGATGGCCCTCATGATCATCAGGGCGATACGACGGCCGAAGCCCGTCTGGATGAAGCCGCGCGAGAGGAGGAAGGCCACGACGACGAGCCAGACCGTGCCGTTGCCGAACCCCGCCAGGACGTCGCCTATTTTGGCCAGGCCCAGCAGCGCGGTGACGCCGAGGCTGATGATGGAGATGGCCCCGATGGGCATGGGCTGGAGCATGAAGCCGACGATGGTGGTGACGAAGATATCAAAAAGGCGCCAGGCCTGCAGGGTGACGCCCGTCGGCGGAGGCACAAACCAGAGACCGACACCGATGGCCACGATGATGATCCAGGACCGGATTTTCTTGTTCGAGAGGATACCGCTCATGCTGT
>CAZREY010000428.1:0-1883 GCA_964599015.1 uncultured Thiobacillus sp. | reverse complement strand
TCGCGAAGGCGGCCGGACCGTGGGCGCCGGCGTGGTCGCGAAGATCATCGAGTAATTCGAAGTGTCATCGACGATGAAAGGCGGGTTCTCCGCCTTTTGTCGTCAGTAGTCGTAAGGAAAGTACAGGCCAGTAGCTCAATTGGCAGAGCGTCGGTCTCCAAAACCGAAGGTTGGGGGTTCGAGACCCTCCTGGCCTGCCAGATAAGCAGTAAATAACGGGACATCGGGTAATACCGGTCGGACAACCCTAGATGGTAGATAACTTCAAATTGCTGGCGGCGGCCTTGCTGGTCGCGGCGGGGATAGCGGGCTTTTATTTGTTGTCCGAAATGCCCACCGTGGTGCGGGTGGTGTCCGTTCTGGGCGGATTGGTCGCGGCGGCGGGCGTGGCCTGGTTCACGGCCCCGGGGCGTCAGTTTTTCGCCTTCAGCCAGGAGTCCGTCACCGAGGCGCGCAAGGTGGTCTGGCCTACCCGCAAGGAAACCATGCAGATGACGGGCGTGGTGGCCGTGTTCGTTATCGTCATGGCGCTGTTCCTGTGGCTGGTGGACGGCAGTTTGCTGTGGCTGGTGAAGCTGATCATGGGTAGGGGTGAGTGATGACGATGCAGTGGTATGTGGTGCACGCCTATTCCGGCTTTGAGAAGAGTGTGATGCGGGCCCTGAAGGAGCGCATCGAGCGGGCCGGCATGCAGGACAGCTTTGGACAGATCCTGGTGCCCGTGGAAGAAGTGGTGGAAATGAAGGGTGGCCAGAAAAAGACCACCGAGCGCAAGTTTTTTCCCGGTTATGTCCTGGTGCAGATGGAGATGAACGACGACTCCTGGCACCTGGTGAAGAGCACGCCCAAGGTCACCGGCTTCGTGGGCGGCACTGCCAACAAACCCGCGCCCATCAGCGAGCGGGAGGTCCAGGGCATCCTGCAGCAGATGCAGGAAGGCGTGGAAAAACCAAAGCCCAAGGTGACCTTCGAGGCGGGGGAGTTGGTGCGCGTCATCGACGGCCCGTTCAACGAATTCAACGGCACCGTGGAAGAAGTGAACTATGAGAAGAGCAAACTGCGCGTCTCCGTGACCATATTCGGCCGCGCCACGCCGGTGGAGCTGGACTTCTCCCAGGTCGAAAAGGCCTGACAGGATTTGGCCTGCCGAGGCCTTAAACCGGCAGAGGAGCGTCAGTAGCCGTTCGTCTCGGACGGTGAAAGCGCGATTGGACTCACTCAACTAGGAGTAGTGAATATGGCCAAGAAGATCATTGGCTACATCAAGCTGCAAGTGCCGGCCGGCAAGGCCAACCCGTCGCCGCCCATCGGTCCCGCCCTGGGTCAGCGCGGTCTGAACATCATGGAGTTCTGCAAGGCCTTCAACGCCCAGACCCAGAGTCTGGAGCCGGGCCTGCCCATCCCCGTGGTGATCACGGCCTTCGCCGACAAGAGCTTCACCTTCATCATGAAGACGCCGCCGGCCACCATTCTGATCAAGAAGGCCACCGGTGTGCAGAAGGGTTCTTCCAAGCCCCATACCGACAAGGTGGGCAAGATCACCCGCGCCCAGCTGGAAGAGATCGCCAAGACCAAGATGCCCGACCTGACCGCAGCCGACATGGATGCCGCCGTGCGCACCATTGCCGGCACCGCCCGCAGCATGGGCATCAACGTGGAGGGTGTGTGACATGGCCAAGATTTCCAAGCGCGTCAAAGCCCTGCGTGCCCAGGTGGAACGCACCAAGAACTATCCCGTGGACGAGGCCCTGGCTTTGGTGAAGGGTGCCGCCACCGCCAAGTTCGACGAATCCATCGACGCCGCCATCAACCTGGGCGTCGATCCCCGTAAATCCGACCAGGTGGTGCGCGGCTCCGTCGTGATGCCTCGCGGTATCGGCAAG
>CAZREY010000427.1:0-1884 GCA_964599015.1 uncultured Thiobacillus sp. | reverse complement strand
CTTCTGTGAGACCGTGCTTGCCTACACGCAGGATTTCGACCAAGAGGCCTTTATCGCCTCACGCCTCCACTTCGATGCCACGGTGCGCAATGTGGAATTGATCGGCGAAGCCGCCACCCACATCCCGGAAGAGATCAAGAAACTTGCCCCAGACATCCCCTGGCGTCAGGTGGTCGCCACGCGCAATCGCCTGATCCACGGCTACCTGGGCATAGACAATGACACCTTATGGAGCATCGTGCGTGAAGATATACCCAGATTGCTGCCCCATTTGCTCGAATTGAAATCGGCTACGGCCCAAAATCAATGACCCAGCCTTTTCTAAATGCCCTCGCCCAGATCAATGGCGTGGTCCTGGGCAAGCCCCGCCAGACCCGTCTGGCCCTCACCTGCCTGCTGGCGGGAGGCCACCTGCTCATCGAGGACCTGCCGGGGGTGGGCAAGACCACCCTGGCCCATGCCCTGGCCCAGACCCTGGGCCTGGAGTTCAAGCGCATCCAGTTCACCAGCGACCTGCTGCCGGCGGACGTGCTGGGCTACTCCATGTTCGACCGGGCCAAGGGGGGCTTCACCTTCCACCCGGGCCCCGTGTTCAGCCAGGTGATCCTGGCGGACGAGATCAACCGGGCCACGCCCAAGTCCCAGAGCGCCCTGCTGGAGGCCATGGAGGAAGGCCAGGTGACCCTGGAAGGCGTCACCCGCCCCCTGCCCTTTCCCTTCTTCGTCATCGCCACCCAGAATCCCTTCTCCCAGACCGGGGTCTACCCCCTGCCCGAGTCCCAGCTGGACCGCTTCCTCATGCGTCTCACCCTGGGCTATCCGGACGCCGCGGCGGAACGCAGCCTGCTGGCGGGCAACGCCCAGCCGGCCAAGTCCTGCGAGCCCCTGGCCTCGCCCCAGGACCTGATCCATGCCCAGGAAGCCATCGCCGGCGTGGGCCTGGCGGATCCCCTGCTGGATTACCTCCAGGCCCTTGCCGACCACACCCGCCGTGGCGGCCGCTTCGTGCACGGCCTGTCGCCCCGGGCCGTGCTGGGGCTGGCCCGGGCCGCCCGGACCTGGGCCTGGCTGGAAGGGCGCGACTACGTGATTCCCGACGACGTGCAGGCCGTGTTCCCCTCCGTGGCGGGACACCGCCTCCTGGATGCCGAAGGGGGCATGCAGGGCGACCAGTGCGCGGCCTCGGTGCTGGGGGCCGTTGCCATTCCCTGAGGCACCGATGGCGCTGATGCCGGCCCCCGTTCCCGCCGCCCGGGGCTATTCCTTCCTGCCCCTGCGCACCCCCCTGCTGCGCCGGCTGTTCCGGCTGCATGCCGTGGAGCCCCTGCCCTTCACCCTGGTGGCCCGCCGCATCTACATCCTGCCCACCCGCCAGGGCCTGGTCTTCAGCCTGCTGCTGCTGGGCATGCTGCTGGGGTCCATGAACTACGGCCTGTCCATGGGCTTCCTGTTCACCTTCCTGCTGGCGGGCATGGTGCTCTCCACCCTGTTCGCCACCTGGCGCAGCCTGCTGGGCATGACCCTGGCGAGCATCGAGGCGGAACCCGGCTTCGCCGGTGAGCAGGTCCATTTCACCCTCCGCCTGCGTTTGCCTTCCGCCGGGTTTCCCCAGGGCGTGGTGCTGGAGAGCGAAGGCCTGCGGGCCGAACTGGAACCGGGCCCGCCAGGTTTTGCCCACGCCCGGCTGAGCCTGCCGGCCAGGCGGCGGGGGCGGCGGGCCCTGGGCCCCTGCCGCCTGTTCACCGAGGCCCCCCTGGGCCTGTTCCGGGCCTGGTGCGTGTTCGCCCCGGCCGCCGCGGCCCTGGCCTGGCCCCGGCCCGCCGCCGGGCGGACGCCCCTGCCCGCCAGCGGCGGCACGGAGGAGGAACAGGCCGTCGGCAGCCA
>CAZREY010000426.1:0-1889 GCA_964599015.1 uncultured Thiobacillus sp. | reverse complement strand
ACTCGTAGCCGGCGGCGGCGGCCTTGTCGAAATCGAACTCCTCGAATTGCCAGAAGTAGCGGTTGTCGTCCCGGTAGGGCGCCGTGAGCACGTCCTTGCGCGGGTTGAAGGGGATGTTCTTGTCCTTGAAGCTGTGGGCCAGGGTGACGCCGATGTCCCAGGACACCTGGTTGTCCACCAGCCGGTTGTCGGCCACGGCCTGGGCGAAGAGGGCTCGGCCTTCCTTGATCCAGGCGTCGTCGTCCTGGTAGGTCTCGTCCAGCAGGGCCCGGGCCAGGCGGTCCAGATAGTCGCCCATGGTCACGTTCTGCTGTGGAGTGGCGATGTGGAGCTTGGCCCACATGGCCTTCAGGCCCGGGAAGCGGCGGATGGAGAGCGTTTCCACCCGGGCGTCCTCGATGACGGAAATCACAGCCATCTGCATGGGGTTCAGGGCCTCGGCGGAGATGGGCTGACGGGTTTCCACCACGTGGGCGGCACAGTGGGCGGCGGCGGCTCGGTAGAGCTCCAGGCCGGAAACCGGCTCATGGCCTTCCGGCGTGAAGTCGTCGAAGGCGTCCGGCAGATGCAGCAGGTAGTCCTCGATGTAGGGCTTCAGGCCTTCCCGGGTCTCGTAGTCGCCAGCGGTGGGGCGCATGAAGAAATCCCGGGCCCAAAGGGCGCGCATGTACATGTTGATGCGCCGCTGCACGTCCACCAGCAGGGTGCCCTTGCGCTCCTTCTGGAGCATGGCCAGGGATTCCTTGCTTTCCAGGCCGAAGTACTTGATCTGCTCCTCGTAGTTGGTGCGGTGGGCGTGGGCCCCCCACAGGGCCCAGCGACGCAGGCCCCCCAGAGTCAGGTTCTGGAACAGCACTTCCAGCTTGTCCAGCATGGGGCGTACGCCCCGGGGCGCCTGGGCAATGAGGGTATTGAGGAATTGCAGGTACTTGCGGAACAGTTCCGCGTCCCCCAGACGGTTGGCAGCGGTGGGTGCCGTGGCCAACAGCAGTTCGATCACCGCGCCCGAGGTCTTGGAAGCCAGCATCAGGGAGGCAGTGGCCAGGTCGCTGACCACGTCCTCGCCCACTTCCTTGGCCACCCTGGGCGCCTGCTCTATCCAGGTTTCCACCAGGGAATCGCCCCGACCCAGGCCGCGCAGGGCGGACACGCCCTTGAGGTAGTTGTCCAGTCCCCGGGGGCTCAGGACCTTGGTGGCCTCGTGCCAGTTGGCATTCAGCGCCGTGCGGCTGTGCTCGGAGAGGGACTCGAGCAGTTCGGCGTAGTCTTCGAGTTGGATAGACATGGCTTGCTCCGGGAAACGAGAAAAGAGAAACGGGAAACGCGGAACGGCGGGGATTTAGGCGTTTCCCATTTCCCCGAGGCCGCAGGCCGGATCCCGTTTCCCCATCAGAAGAACGTGCTCACGGCCGCGTCCAGGGCATCCCGCATGTCCGGGTCGTCGGTGATGGGCCGCACCAGGGCCACGCGGCAGGCGGCCATGGGCGCCACACCCTTGGCGATCAGGCTGCCGGCGTAGATCAGCATGCGGGTGGACAGGCCCTCGTCCAGGCCGTGGCCCTTCAGGTTGCGGCTGCGCTCGGCGATGGACACCAGCTTGCCGGCGATGCCCGCGTCCACGCCGGATTCGTGGGCGACGATCTCGGTCTCGATGGCGTGCTCGGGGTAGGTGAAGTCCAGGCCGCCGAAGCGCTGCTTGGTGGACTGCTTCAGATCCTTCATCAGGCTCTGGTAGCCCGGGTTGTAGCTGATGACGATCTGGAAATCCGGGTGGGCGTTGACCAGTTCGCCTTTCTTTTCCAGGGGCAGAACCCGGCGGTTATCGGTCAGCGGGTGGATCACCACGGTGGTGTCCTGGCGGGCTTCCACCACTTCGTCCAGGTAGCAGA
>CAZREY010000425.1:0-1931 GCA_964599015.1 uncultured Thiobacillus sp. | reverse complement strand
CCGGCGATGATCATGCCCTCGATGAGCTGGTGGGGGTTGTGGATGAGGATGTCCCGGTCCTTGAAGGTGCCAGGCTCGCCCTCGTCCGTGTTGCAGACGATGTATTTATCCCCGGGGAAACTGCGGGGCATGAAGCTCCACTTCAGGCCCGTGGGGAAGCCGGCGCCGCCCCGGCCCCGCAGGGCGGATATCTTCACCTGCTCGATGATCTGCTCGGCGGGCGTCTTCTCCGCCAGGATCTTCTTCAGGGCCTCGTAGCCGCCGTGGGCGGTGTAGGTGGCCAGACTGGCCGGGTTGTCATAACCCAGGGTCCACAGGCACACCTGGGTGTCGGGGGTGTTCAAACTCATTTCATTTCGTCCAGGAGTTTGTCCACCGACTCGGGAGTCAGATGGGTGTGCATCTTGTGGTTGTTGTGCAGGCACAGGGGGCCGTGGCCGCAGGTGCCCATGCACTCGCCTTCCTTCAGGGTGACGCGCCCGTCCGTCGTGGTCTCGCCGAAGCCGATGCCCAGCCTGGCCTGCATATGTTCGGCGATCCTGTCCGCCCCCTGCAGCTGGCAGGGCAGGTTGGTGCACAGGGTCACCTTGTGGCGGCCCACCGGCTCCAGGTCGTACATGTTGTAGAAGGTGGCCACCTCGTACACGGCGATGGCGGGCATCTCCAGGTAATCGGCCACGTAGGCGATGGTGTCCCTGGACAGCCAGCCCAGTTCCGTCTGGGCGATACGCAGGGCGCCCATCACCGCGGACTGCTTCTGGTCCGCCGGATATTTGGCGACTTCCCGGTCGATCTGGGTTAGGGATTCTTGGGACAACATCAGCGATCAATCTCCCCGAACACGATATCCATGGTGCCGATGATGGCCACCGCGTCGGCAATCATGTGGCCCCGGGCCATCTCGTCCATGGCGGACAGATGGGCGAATCCGGGGGCGCGGATCTTCAGGCGGTAGGGCTTGTTGGCGCCGTCGGACACCAGGTAGATGCCGAACTCGCCCTTGGGATGCTCCACCGCCGCGTAGGCCTCGCCCTCGGGCACGTGCATGCCCTCGGTGAACAGCTTGAAGTGGTGGATGAGTTCTTCCATGTTGGACTTCATGGCCTCCCGGGAGGGGGGCGCCACCTTGTGGTTGTCGGCGATGACCGGGCCCGGATTTTTCTTCAGCCATTCCACGCACTGCTTGATGATGCGGTTGCTTTGTCGCATCTCTTCCATGCGCACCAGGTAGCGGTCGTAGCAGTCGCCGTTGCGGCCCACGGGGATCTCGAAGTCCATGCGGTCGTAGACCTCGTAGGGCTGGTGCTTGCGCAGGTCCCACACCACGCCGGATCCCCGCAGCATGGGGCCGGTGCAGCCCAGGGCCTTGGCCCGGTCCGGGTCCAGCACGCCGATGCCCACGGTGCGCTGCTTCCAGATGCGGTTGTCCGTGAGCAGGGTCTCGTACTCGTCCACGTATTTCGGGAAGCGGGTGGTGAAGTCCTCGATGAATTCCAGCACCGAGCCCTGGCGGTTGGCGTTCATCTCCGCCATGGCGGCGACGCTGCGGGTGTGCTGGGCCGTGTACTGGGGCATGCGGTCCGGCAGGTCCCGGTACACGCCGCCGGGACGGTAGTAGGCCGCGTGCATGCGGGCGCCGGACACCGCCTCGTACACGTCCATGAGGTCTTCCCGCTCCCGGAAGGCATAGAGGAAGACGGTCATGGCGCCGATGTCCAGGGCGTGGGCCCCCAGCCACAGCAGGTGGTTCAGGATGCGGGTGATCTCGTCGAACATCACGCGGATGTACTGGGCCCGTTCCGGCACCGGCAGCTGCAGCAGCTTCTCGATGGCCATGACGTAGGCGTGCTCGTTGACCATCATGGAGACATAGTCCAGGCGGTCCATGTAGGGCACGGACTGGAGGAAGGTCTTGTGCTCCGCCAGCTTCT
>CAZREY010000424.1:0-1935 GCA_964599015.1 uncultured Thiobacillus sp. | reverse complement strand
TCCTACAAGTCCTATCGCGGCATGGGCTCCCTGGGGGCCATGCAGAAGGGCTCCAAGGACCGCTATTTCCAGGACAACGAGTCCAACGCCGACAAGCTGGTACCCGAAGGCATCGAAGGCCGCGTGCCCTACAAGGGCAGCGTGCTCACCGTGCTGCACCAGCTCATGGGCGGCCTGCGTTCCTCCATGGGCTACATGGGCGCCAACAGCATTCCCCGTTTCCACGAGACGGCCCAGTTCGTGGAGATCACCAACGCCGGCATCAAGGAATCCCACGTCCACGACGTGCAGATCACCAAGGAAGCGCCGAACTACCACGTCTGATCGACCAACCGGAAAGAGGAGGGCGGGGTTGCGCATGACCTCTCCTCCTTTTTTCATTGAGCCGCCGCCATGCACCAGAAAATCCTCATCCTCGATTTCGGTTCCCAGTTCACCCAACTCATCGCCCGCCGGGTGCGGGAGCACAACGTCTACTGCGAGCTGCATCCCTACGATGTAAGCGAGCAGTTCATCCGCGATTTCGCCCCGGCCGGCATCATCCTGTCCGGCGGGCCCGCGTCGGTGACGGAGGAGGAGACCCCCCGGGCACCCCAGGCGGTGTTCGAACTGGGCGTGCCGGTGCTGGGCATCTGCTACGGCATGCAGACCATGGCCGAGCAACTTGGGGGCAAGGTGATCAACGGCACCCATCACGAATACGGCTACGCCGAGGTGCGGGCCCACGGTCATTCCCGGCTGCTGAGCGACATCCAGGACCGGGCCGACCCGGACGGCAAGTGCTGGCTGGACGTATGGATGAGCCACGGCGACCAGGTGGAAAGCCTGCCCCCCGGCTTCCAGGTGATGTGCGAGAACGCCTCCACCCCCATTGCCGGCATGTTCGACGGCGCGCACAACTTCTACGCCGTGCAGTTCCACCCGGAGGTCACCCACACGATCCAGGGCAAGGCCATCATCGGCCGCTTCGTGCATGACATCTGCGGCTGCGGCCAGGACTGGAACATGCCGGACTACATCGGCGAGGCCATCGCCAAGATCCAGGCCCAGGTGGGCGGCGACGAGGTGATCCTGGGCCTGTCCGGCGGCGTCGATTCCTCCGTGGTGGCCGCGTTGCTGCATCGCGCCATAGGCCCACAGCTCACCTGCGTCTTCGTGGACACGGGTCTGCTGCGCCTGAACGAAGGCGAGATGGTGATGGACATGTTCGCCCGCAACCTGGGCGTCAAGGTCATCCATGTAGACGCCACCGAGCGCTTCATGAGCAAACTGGCCGGCGTCAGCGACCCGGAGCGGAAGCGCAAGATCATCGGCGGCGAATTCGTCGCCGTGTTCCAGGAGGAGTCGGCCAAGCTGAAGAGCGCCAAGTGGCTGGCCCAGGGCACCATCTATCCGGACGTGATCGAGTCGGCCGGGGCCAAGACCAAGAAGGCCCACGCCATCAAGTCCCACCACAACGTGGGCGGCCTGCCCGAGGACATGCACCTCAAGCTCCTGGAGCCCCTGCGGGAACTGTTCAAGGACGAGGTGCGCGAACTGGGCATCGCCCTCGGCCTGCCCCATGAAATGGTCTACCGCCACCCGTTCCCCGGGCCCGGCCTGGGGGTGCGCATCCTGGGGGAGGTGAAGAAGGAATACGCCGACCTGTTGCGAAAAGCGGATCACATTTTCATTGAAGAACTGCGCGCAAGTGGTTGGTATGAAAAGACGTCCCAGGCCTTTGCCGTGTTCCTGCCGGTGAAGGCTGTGGGGGTGATGGGCGACGGCCGGACCTACGATTACGTGGTGGCCCTGAGGGCCGTGCAGACCCAGGATTTCATGACCGCCCACTGGGCCGAGCTGCCCTACAGCCTGCTGGCCAAGGTCTCCAACCGCATCATCAACGAGATCCGCGGCATCAACCGGGTGACCTACGACATCACCGGCAAGCCGCCG
>CAZREY010000423.1:0-1955 GCA_964599015.1 uncultured Thiobacillus sp. | reverse complement strand
GAGGCCATCGACACGGCCTGCAAGGCGGCCAAGGTCGAGGTGGTCGGCAAGGAGAAGCTGGGCGGCGGCTACATCACCGTGGTGGTCAAGGGCGACCTGTCGTCGGTCACGGCTGCCATCGAGGCGGGCCGCCACAAGGTCGAGGGCCTCGGCAAGCTCATTGCCGCGCACGTCCTGGCCCGGCCCAGCCGCTCGGTCCTCGGACTGTTGCCCAAGCCGTGAGCCGTAGGGTCCGCCGTGCGCAATGGTACTAACCTTGGCTTGACAAGAAGCGAGTCCTCGACGACTTAAGTTGTTTTCGCACAACACACTTAGTCGGGAGGACTCGCCCATGTTCAAGGATGAACTCAGGTGTAATGTATGGAACCAGATTCGTCAACACGATCTGCGGGCTTTCGGCAAGCTGCTGACGCCCGAGACGTTTGGCGAAGCGGGGCAACGCGCCGGTCTCCGGATAGGCCGCAGCGCCCTGCATTTGGGCAATCTTGTCTGGTTGGCTCTCGGTTCGGCACTGCACACGATGCGGAGTTTTTCCGACATCTTGGGCCTGACGCTGAAACTCTTGGAAGATTCTCCCGCCTGGTCCAGCACGGACTTGGCCGCAGCACGCAAACGCAGTCGGCGCAAGCGGCCCCGCGGCTCCCCGCACCGGCCCACGGGAAAAGATCCCACGCGGGTCAGCGAGGAGGCGTTTGTCAAAGCCCGGCAACGGATGCCGTGGTGTTTCTGGGTGGCGTTGATCGTCGTGTTGGGGGAACGCTTCCAGGCCCAGCATGGGGAGCGTGTCTGCTGGAAGGGCTTCCGGCTGCTGGCCTTGGACGGGACATGCCTGAACTTGCCGCGGCAAGAGCCGCTGAAGGCCCATTTTGGGACCAGCCGCAACGGCCGTGGAAAAGGCCGTGTGCAGGCCCGGATGGTGATGCTCCAATTCCCCTTGGTGCGGTTGCCTTGGCGTTACGAGCTGTGCCCCTTGAGCGAGGGCGAACGGACCATCGCCGCCCGACTGCTGGGAGAGCTGGGCCGGCGCGACTTGGTGTTGATGGACCGGGGGTTCTGGAGTTACGGGCTCTTCTGCCAACTGCAACAGCAGGGGGCCTGTTTCGCCATTCGGCAGTTTGGCGGCGTGCGGTTTCAGACGCTTCGGCGGCTGGGGCCGAAGGATCGCTTGGTCCGCTGGAACAAGCCCACGGGCCCGCGGTGGCGCCACAGCCCCTGGCCGCCGTCGATCACCCTGCGGGTGATCCAGTACCAGATCAAGGGCTTTCGCCCCACCGCGGTGGTGAGCAATGTCACGGACCCAAAGCGGATTTCCCACGCGGAATGGGTGCATCTGACGACCGATACCGAGGCCGGACGTTACGTGCACCAAGGGCTCTATCATCGGCGGTGGGAGATCGAAACCACGTTCTGCGAATTGAAGGTCCGTCAAGGCCTGGAAGGCCACCTGCGGGGGCGTACGCCGGCGGCGATTCGCTACGAGGTGGCTGGTCATGTGTTGCTGTACTTGTTGGTCCGCTGGTTGATGGTCGAGGCCGCCGCCCAGCAAAACCTCGATCCTCTCCGCTTGAGTTTTACCGGAGCCCTGAGAGAATTGACCGATCTGCAACCGGCCCTGATTACCTCTTCTCCGCAAAGGGTAGCCCAAGTCCTTCTGCCACGGTTATTGCGCCGGATCGCCAGCCACCGCGTCGCATATCGCCCCGGACGCCATTACCCCCGACCTTACGACACCAAAACCCGTGTGGATGGAAGAGGCAAACGCTATCTGCCTAGCAAGTTACTACGCAACGCTGCCTGAAGGTTAGTACCATTGCGCCGTGCGGACCACGTATGGAACACGCTCCGGGCGCGCATGGTCCGCACGGTGGACCCTACGGACCTATTGTCTTGCAGGCCCTCACGGCGCCGGCTTAAGGTCCACGTAGTCCAGCCCGAACATGTAGGAGGGAACCGCC
>CAZREY010000422.1:0-1963 GCA_964599015.1 uncultured Thiobacillus sp. | reverse complement strand
GGGGCTCAGACAGTGCTCGCCGACTTCCCCCGAACGGCCTTGGAAAATTTGGCGACTCAGAGGGGACCAACAGCGGCGGCATGCGACGGTTTTCTTCCCCCTCTGCCGGCGCCGGGAATTTCGGACTTGGCTGGGGTTGCCGAAGGCCAGCGAAAGGTGTCTGAGCGAAGCGAGTTCTTTCGCTGCCCCAGACAAGTTCGAAATTCCCGGGGTTGCGCCGAAAGCGGGGGCGGCCTTCTTTTGGTTACTTTTCTTGGCCGTGCAAGAAAAGTAACTAGCTGCCGGGCTACCCCCGGCCAATCGCCCTCCGCAAAGTGATACCCGCAGCAATAGACGAACGACACTACCTGGATTCCGGCCTTCGCCGGAATGACGTGCCGCCCCCTACAATCCCCCCATGACCCCCGCCTTCCTCCTCCAGCTCCTACTCCAGGTCTGGCTCCCCATCGCCCTGCTGGTGGCCGCCGGCGGCCTTTGGGTACGCTACCGGCCCCAGTTTCCAGCCGACAAGCTGCGCATCAACCTGAACCGGCTGGTGGTGGACGTCTTCGCTCCGCCCCTGCTCTTCGCCCTCTCCGCCCAGGCGGAGATCACGCCCCAGCTGCTGACGGTACCCGTCATCACCATACTGGGCATCGGCCTGGCCTTCGCCCTGCTCTACCCCCTGCTGTTCCTCAGCCCACTGGGGCACGGCCTGGCCCGGGAGACCCGGGCCGCCATCCTGCTGGCGGGGGTGTTCGGCAACGTGCTGTTCATGGGCTACCCCACCCTCACCTTCCTGTACGGCGACATCGGCGGCAGCTACGCCGCCTTCGCCGACGTGCTGGCTTCCACGCCCCTGGTGTGGACCTTCGGCGTGTGGATCGCCACCCGCCTGGGCCACGAGGGGGGCCAGGGCACCAGCCTGCTGCGCACCATGGTCACCCTGCCCCCCATATGGGGTTTCGTGCTGGGCTTCGCCGTGAACCTGTCGGGCATCGACGTCGACCCCCTCATCAAGGCGGCCAAGTTCATGGGCCAGGCCACCATCCCCATCATGCTGTTCACCCTGGGCCTGTCCATTCCCTGGGGCGATCTGCGCCCCACCCGGCCGGTGCTGGCGGCGGTGGCCGTCAAGCTGCTGCTGGCCCCCCTGCTGGCCCTGGGGCTGGCCCGGCTCATCTTCGGCAACCTGCACCCCGCCCAGACCGCCGCCGTGCTGGAGACCGCCATGCCCACCATGCTCATGGCGGCCAGCTTCGCCGACCGCTTCAACCTGGACGTGCGGGCGGCGGCCCTCACCGCCAGTTGGAGCAGCCTGGCGTTCCTGGTGACCCTGCCCCTGTGGATCGCCTTCCTGGGCTGAGCCCCCCGCCATTCCGGTAAATACCTCCGGGACTTGATAAACTCCCGCCAGTTGGAGGGAACGATGCTGAAAAATATACCGATCTGGATTTACGAACCCCTGCCATACATCTATGCGTTGATGGGAGTGGTGGCCACCCTGACGCTGGAAGCCCTGGTGGGCAAGGTCAGCGGCCTGATGCTGATCTCGGCGGGGGGGGTGGTCTGGTACCAGCGCATGATGTACCGTCGGCTCCGCCGTCGTCCGCTTAAGCGGGACCTCAGCTGGGGCGCCAACCAGCGCCTGCATCCGCCCAAGGACCTGGATAACGTCAAGCTCGCAAAACCGGAACCTGAAAAGAAACCGGAAGACGAAGAGGACTTCTGAGGGTGTCCGACCTGTCCGCCGGGTTCATCGGGCTGGGCACCATGGGCCGTCCCATGGCCCACAACCTCCTCAAGGCCGGCCATGCCCTCACCGTCTGGAACCGCACCGCCTCCCGGGCGTCGTCCCTGCTGACGGACGGCGCCCGCCTGGCCAAGAGCCCTAGCCAGGCTGCCGCGGCCAGTGAAATCCTGTTCATCAACGTGTCGGACGATGCCGCCCTGGAAGCCGTGCTGTTCGGGCCGGACGGCGCGG
>CAZREY010000421.1:0-1970 GCA_964599015.1 uncultured Thiobacillus sp. | reverse complement strand
CGATGGAGCGTCCTACCTCGGCCAGCATGGATTTGTCGCTGTCCTCGTTGCCGAAGGTCCCGTCGGTACCCACGGCGTTGAGGAAGTTGAGCACCAGCACCATGGGCACGATGACCCGGCCCGCCCGCACCACGAAGCTCTTCAGGCGGTCCCAGGTATGGAGCAGGATGCCCTTCACGGTGGGCAGATGGTAGGGCGGCAGTTCCATGATGAAGGGGGTGGCCTCGCCTTTCAGGATGGAGTTCTTCAGCACCAGGCCGGTGAGCACGGCCACCACGATGCCGATCAGGTACAGCCCGAACACCACGTTCTGGGCCCCCTGGGGAAAGAAGGCGGCGGCGAACAGCACGTACACCGGCAACCGGGCGCCGCAGGACATGAAGGGGGCCATGGCGATGGTCATGAGCCGGTCACGCTTATGTTCCAGGGTGCGGGTGGCCATGATGGCCGGCACGTTGCAGCCGAAGCCCACGATCAGGGGTACGAAGGATTTGCCCGGCAGGCCCACCCAGCGCATGAAGCGGTCCATGACAAAGGCGGCCCGGGCCATGTAGCCCGAGTCCTCCAGGATGGATAGGAACAGGTACAGGAAGCCGATCACGGGGATGAAGGTGGCCACGGTCTGGAGGCCGCCGCCGATGCCCTTGGCGAGCATGACCTGGAGCCATTCCGGCGCGCCCAGCCCGGCCAGGGCCTGGGCGAAGCCATCCACGAAGAGAGCGCCGGCGAACTGGTCGAAGAAATCGATGAAGGCGCCGCCGATGTTGATGGTGAACATGAACATCAGGTACATCATCACCAGGAAGATGGGGATGCCCAGGGTGCGGTTGAGCACCACCCGGTCGATGCGGTCGGTGAGGTCGCGGCCCACCTGGCCGGTGACCTTCACCGCCTGCCTGGAGATGTGGTGGGCCAGGCCGTATCGGGCGTCGGCCACCAGGATGTCGATGTCGTCGCCCAGGGACCCGGCCCGCCGGGCGGCCTCCGCCGCCAGTTCGGGACCGGCGGCCTGACGGGCCAGGTCGTCCCCCTCCAGCAGGCGCACCGCCAGCCAGCGCGGGGAGACGCCACCAGCCCTGGCCGCCTCTTCCAGACGCAGGGCCAGGCCGGCGACGGCATGGTCCAGGTCCGGCTGGTATTCCACCAGGGCGGTGGCCCGGGGCCCCTCCGCCACGGCGGTCCTGATGGCGGCCTTGAGGGCATCGATGCCGGTGCCTTCCGACGCCACCACGGGCACCACCGGGCAGCCCAGTTGCCGGGACAAGGCCTCGGGGTCCACCTTCATGCCCTTGTCCCTGGCCACGTCCACCATGTTGAGCACCACCAGCAGGGGCACCCGCATCTCCGCCAGCTGGCTGGTGAGGTAAAGGTTGCGCTCCAGGTTGGAGGCATCGACGATGTTGATGATCAGATCCGCCTCGTTGGCGTGGACATAGTCCCGGGCCACCTTCTCGTCCAGGGAGACTTCCCGGTCCACCACGTCCAGGGAATAGGTGCCGGGCAGGTCCACCACCTCGAAGCGGCTCATTTGCGTGCCCTCGGCAAGCCGATATTCGCCGCTCTTCCGCTCCACGGTGACGCCGGGCCAGTTGCCCACCCGCTGCTTGGAGCCGGTGAGGGCGTTGAACAGGGTGGTCTTGCCGCAGTTGGGGTTGCCCACCAGGCCGATCGTAAAACTCGTTTTGCCTCCGGCCGCCCGCTGCGCGGGCTTAACATTCGCTTCGCTCATATTAGCCTCCGCCGAAACTTCGTTTTCATCACAGTTTCTCCACCGATACCGCTTCCGCCTCGTCGCGACGCACGGAAAGCGCGAAGCCCCGCACCCGGATCTCCACCGGGTCGCCGGGCAGCACGTCCCGCACCGACGTCTCCTTCAGGTTGGCGACCACCCACACGTCGTGGAGCGGCACCACGCTCATCAGCAGCTGCCCGGCCTGCACGTACTGGCCGACCTCGACCGACTTGCGCGT
>CAZREY010000420.1:0-1973 GCA_964599015.1 uncultured Thiobacillus sp. | reverse complement strand
GGCCCCCAGGGTGCGCAGGATGGCGATGTCCGCCTGCTTGTCGGTGACGGCCATCACCAGGGTGGAGACGATGTTGAAGGCGGCCACGGCGACGATGAGGGTGAGGATGATGAACATCATGCGCTTCTCGATCTGCACCGCCTGGAAGAAGTTCTGGTGGCTCATGGTCCAGTCGGACAGGTAGTAATCACCCTGGATCGTGCGGGCCAGTTCCCGGGTCACCCAGGGCGCCCGCTCCATGTCCGCCAGCTTCACCCGCAGGCCGGAGACGCTGTCGCCCATGCGGTAGAGCTTCTGGGCGTCGGCGAGGTGCATGAGGGCCAGGCCGGCGTCGTACTCGTACATGCCCATGCGGAAAATGCCCACCACGTTGAACTGCTTGATGCGGGGCACCATGCCGGCGGGGGTCACCACCCCCTGGGGAGCGATGACCGCCACCTTGTCCCCCTGCACCACCCCCAGGGCCCGGGCCAGGTCCGCCCCCAGGATGAGGCCCCATTCGCCGGGCCTCAGGTCAGCCAGTTCGCCCACGATCATCTTTTCGGCGAACTCCGCCACCTTGCCCTCCTCCTCCGGCAACAGGCCGCGGATCAGGCTGCCCTTGGTCTCGCTGCCCGCCGAGAGCAGTGCCTGGGCGTTGATGTAGGGGGCGGAGCCCCGCGCCTCCGGGTGCCGCGCCACCTCCCGGGCCAGGCCGGGCCAGTCCGCCAGGCGTCCTTCGCCGCCGGTGATCTCCATGTGGGAGGCCACCCCCAGGATGCGGGTGCGTAGTTCCTCCTGGAAGCCGTTCATGACCGAGAGCACCACGATGAGGGCCATGATGCCCAGGGCGATGCCCGCCATGGAGGTCATGGAGATGAAGGAGATGAAGTGGTTGCGGCGCTTGGCGCGGGTATAGCGCAGGCCGATCAGGAGTTCGTAGGGCAGCACGGTTATCCGTTTGATCAGGTCATTCGCCCAGCAGGTGGGCGGCCACCTGGCGGCGCTGGGCGGCGCGGCGGTGTTCGAACAGGTAGATGCCCTGCCAGGTGCCCAGCACCAGGGCGCCGGCCTGGACGGGGATGGACAGCTGGGTCTGGGTCAGGGCGGCGCGCACGTGGGCGGGCATGTCGTCCGGGCCTTCCATGGTGTGGCGGTAGATCGGGTCGTGCTCCGGCACCAGACGGGCCAGGAAGCGTTCCAGGTCCGCCTGCACGTCCGGATCCGCGTTCTCCTGAACAACCAGACTGGCGGAGGTATGGCGTACGAACAGGGTCAACAAGCCGTCCCGCACGCCCTGGCTGCCCACCCAGCGGATGGTCTCGGCGGTGAAGTCGTAGAGGCCCTTGCCTTCGGTGGGAATGTGGAATGTGGTGTGGAATTGCCGCATGCCCGAATTCTAAGGGCAAAAAAATGGCCGGCCGGAAAGTTGCCTTTCCAGGCCGGCCTAATGATCGCTACTGCTGATCGCTGCTAGGAGACGTGAATAGGATTCAGTTTTTCTCCACAAGTTCCCGATAGGCATGCCAGGTTGCATGCCCCAGGACGGGGAAGATGAGGGCCAGGCCGATGAACCAGGTGGCGAAGCCCACCACCATGAGGCCCGCGATCAATCCGGCCCAGATGATCATGGCCGCCGGGTTTTCACGCACCACCCGCAGGCTGCTCATCATGGCGGTCACCGTGTCCACGCGCCGGTCCAGCATCATGGGCAGCGAGATCACGCTCAGGGAGAACACCAGGGCGGCCAGCAGGGCGCCCGCCGCCGCGTAGACGGCGACGAAGGCCCATTGCTCGGCGGTGAACAGGTCCATCAGGCTGAAATAGTCGCCGCCGATGAAATCCCCTTTCATGAACAGGGCCACCAGGATGGCGGACAGGCGTTCCCAAACGCTGAGGGTGAAGACCAGCATCAGGCCATAGAGGCCGATGGAGCCCAGGTTGCGCCGGGCACCCGCGAAGGGCCGGGGCATGTGGGGAATGGCGTGGCGCAG
>CAZREY010000419.1:0-1973 GCA_964599015.1 uncultured Thiobacillus sp. | reverse complement strand
CGTCGATGCCGGTGACGCGGCTGGCCATCTTGAGGTCCACGTCCATGCCGTTGTGGGACAGCACGGCCACCACCTGGGCGCCCTTGGCGCGGGCCTCGTCCACCCACTTCTGCATGCCGTCGTCACGGATGCCGAAGGACCAGTCGGGCACCATCCAGCGGGGGTTGGCAATAGGGGTGTAGGGGAAGGCCTGGCCGATGATGGCCACCTGCACGCCGTTGATGTTCTTCATGGTGTAGGGCTTGAACACCTGGTCGCCGAAGTCGTTGGTGACCACGTTCTGGGCCACGAAGTCCACGCCGGCCTTCTTGAAGTCGCCGTTGACGATCTCCATGACGCGCTCGGCACCGTAAGTCATCTCCCAGTGGGGGGTCATGACATTCACGCCCAGGGCGATACAGGCGTCCACCATGTCCTGGGCGTTGGTCCACAGGGCGGTGGCGGAACCCTGCCAGGTGTCACCGCCGTCCAGCAGCAGGGAACCGGGGCGCTGGGCACGCACCCGGTCCACCAGGGTCTTCAGGTGGGCGAAACCGCCTACCTTGCCGTAGGTACGGGAGGCCGCCTCGAAATCCAGGTAGGTGAAGGCGTGGGCGTCGATGGAGTTTTTCTTGATGTTGAAATGCTTGAGGAGATGGTCGCCCACCAGGTGGGGCACCTTGCCCACGGCCTCGCCCACGCCCAGGTTCACGTTGGGCTCGCGGAAATACACGGGCAGCAGCTGGGCATGGCAGTCGGTGATGTGCATCAGGGAGCAGTTGCCGAAGGCGGGCACATCGTAGTAGCCGGCGGGGGCATTGCCTGCCAGGGCGGATTTGCTATCCAGGGCAAAACCGGTGGCGGCCGCGGCGGCGAGGACCTGCATGAATTCGCGACGGGTCATGGACATGTTTGTGTTCTCCTCAAGGAAGCTTGTTCGGCGTGGTGCGGCATTGTCACCAGCGCCCAGGGCTCAGTAAATGGTAACGATGGGCCAGTAGGGACAGTTGAACGCACTAGCCTGAAAACAAAAATCCGGGCACGGAGCCCGGATTCTTTGACGCGCCTGGACCGGGATTACTTCCGGAATACGGAAGCCTTCATCTCCAAGCCGTTGCTCAGGTAGGAGTGGAAGTACTCCAGGTTGTTGAAGCGGGTGCTGCCCGGCTTGTCCGGCACGTGGCGCACGTTCTGGTAGCAGCCCTCGTAGCGCTTCTGCAGGGTCACCAGATTCTCGCCGCCGCGGAACACGGGCCAGTGCACGGCCTGGCCGGTCACGGGAGACAGGATCTCGGAACGCAGGCGGTTGCCGGCGCCCTCCACGTGGCAGGAGGCGCAGGAGAAGTTGAACTGGCCGGTACGCTGGTAGTAGGTCTTCTTGCCGTCCTCGAAGGCCTTCATGGCGGCGGGGCCCTCGACCTTGATGTTCATCTTCATGCCGTCGGACAGGGTGCGCGCATAGGCGGTCACCAGGCCCATGGTCTTGGCGTCGGCATAGGCGTAAGGCTCTTCGCCGTTCTTGACGCGGCATTCGTTGATGATGTCCTCGAAGGTGACGACCTTGCCCTTGGCCTCGTCGAACATGGGGTAGTTGCCGGCGATCATCTTGCCGCCGTTGGGCAGGCAGTCAGCGTAGGTCTTGCCGTTCTTGAAGGGGGTCTTGAACAGCTTCTCGCCCTTCTCCAGCTCGCCGATGTAGGGCGGGAATTCCATGATGGCGTCATATTGACCCTTGGCATCCGGATCGAAGGCCAGGGCGCCATACACGTAATTCTCCAACTTCACATCGGAATATTTCTGGGTGAAGTAATTCACCAGTTTCATGCGGTCTTCTTCCGGGCCCGCGTTGGCGGCCACCGCCCCGGTCAGCAGGCCAATGCCGGCCATGGCTAGCAGGATTTTCTTCATGCCGTCCTCCAGTGATGGAACAGATTTGCGCGGGAGCCGCTGGGACAAGCCCGCGGCTCCTCGGTGAGCCTCAGCCTACGCTGGCT
>CAZREY010000418.1:0-1980 GCA_964599015.1 uncultured Thiobacillus sp. | reverse complement strand
CGTCAGGCAGGCGTCGGTGGCGGTGAGGATGCGCTCGAAGTCCGCCACGCCCAGGCTGGTGAGTTCCACGCGGATGGGGAAGCGGCCCTGCATTTCAGGTATCAAATCCGAGGGCTTGGACAGGTGGAAGGCGCCGCTGGCGATGAACAGGATGTGGTCCGTCTTCACCATGCCGAACTTGGTGGACACGGTGGCCCCCTCCACCAGGGGCAGCAGGTCCCGCTGCACGCCCTGGCGGGAGACGTCCGGGCCCTGGCCTTCCCGGCCGGCGATCTTGTCGATCTCGTCCAGGAAGACGATGCCGTTCTGCTCCACGTTCTTCAGGGCCGCCAGCTTGATCTCCTCCTCGTTCACCAGGCGGCCCGCCTCCTCGTCGGTGAGGAGCTTCATGGCCTCGGCGATCTTCAGCTTGCGCTTCTGGGTGCGGGCGCCCCCCAGGTTCCTGAACATGCCCTGGAGCTGGCTGGTGAGTTCCTCCATGCCCGGCGGGGCGAAGATCTCCGCCTGCATGTTGGGGCCGGCCACGTCCAGCTCGATCTCCTTGTCGTCCAGGCTGCCCTCCCGCAGCATCTTGCGGAATTTCTGCCGCGTGGCGGACTCCTCCTTCTCCGCCGCCGTGGTCCTGGCGTCCAGTTCCCAGGATTCCCGGGCGCCGGGCAGCAGGGCGTCCAGGACGCGGTCCTCGGCGGCCTCCTCGGCCCGCAGGCGGACTTTCCGCGTCGCCTCTTCCCGCTCCTGCTTCACGGCGATCTCCATGAGGTCCCGGATGATGCTGTCCACGTCCTTGCCCACGTAGCCCACCTCGGTGAACTTGGTGGCCTCCACCTTGATGAAAGGCGCGCCGGACAGCCGGGCCAGGCGCCGGGCGATCTCGGTCTTGCCCACGCCGGTGGGGCCGATCATGAGGATGTTCTTGGGGGTGATCTCGTGGCGCAGGGCGTCCCCCACGCGCATGCGCCGCCAGCGGTTGCGCAGGGCGATGGCGCAGGCCCGCTTGGCCGCCTGCTGGCCGACGATGTGCTTGTCCAGTTCGTGGACGATTTCCTGGGGGGTCATCTGGGTCATGGTGAAAACCGGGTGGGATGGTTCTGGCAATTATCCCCGAAGCCGCGACCTGCTCGTGACCGGCATGGGGGTATAGTTGACGCAAACTTAATCAATGAGGAGACAGACCATGGCCATTCCCATGGGTTTCATCCGGGCCGCGTTTTGTCTTGCCGCCCTGCATGCCGCGTCAGCCCTGGCCATCGAAGGGGAGATGACCCGGAACGGCGACCTGGAACTGCACTGCGTGGCCATGCCCACCAGCGAGCTGACGCCTGAAGCGGCGGCGGAGTTCAACGTGGCCCGGGACCCCCGGCGGGGCCTGCTCACGGTCACCGTCTTCCGTCATCTGGGCCAGGGCCGGACCCAGGCCCAGCCGGCCCAGGTGTTCGCCGGCGCCATCAACCAGCACAACAGCCTGTCCAACATCCCCGTGCGGGAAATGCGGAAGGACGGCGCGGTGTATTACCTGGGGGAATTCCGCGTCGCGCCGCCGGATACCCTGCGCTTCCTGGTGAACGCCAGCGCCGCCCACGGCAAGCCCCTGAAAGTGGAATTCTCCCGCAGCTTCGCGGCGCCTTGAACCCGCCTTCCGACAAGCTGCCGGACTGGGCGGCATGGCTGGCCCAGGATGCCGACGGCGCCTGGTGGTGCTTCGAGGCGGAACCCAACCAGCACGACACGGGCTGGTACGAGAACGAGGTGGGGCGTTACCTGAAGGTGGGGCACGACGCCCCCAACCCGGCGTGGCGGGAAGCGCTGATCCGGGTTCAGCCCAGCAACTGAAGCAGGCCCCACACCCCCAGGCCCGCCACGGTGGCCCCCGCCACCCGACGCAGCCAGGGCTGGCGGGTAAGACCCCGCAGGCTTTCCGCCGCCCAGCCCATGAGCAGCAGGTTGGGCCTGACCCAGTCGCATGCATAAGCTGGAGCTTCG
>CAZREY010000417.1:0-1990 GCA_964599015.1 uncultured Thiobacillus sp. | reverse complement strand
GAACCGGCTCGGCGGAACGGCGTCCAGCAGGCTGGGCTGGTTGGGGTCCTGGCCGATGTTGGTGCGGCGGATGGCGACGGTGACGATCTGCGCGCCGGAGGCGTCGATGGCCGCCCGGGTCTCGGCGAAATCCTTGTATTTGCCTGTGCCCACCAGCAGGCGGGAGGCATAGGTCTTGCCGGCGATGACGAGTGAATCCATGGTGTCTCGAACTTGGGTGAATGGGAAGGAATGGGCAGGCTCAGCCGCCACCCACTGCGACGACGATTTCCAGGCTGTCGCCATCGTTGGCCATGACCTGGGCGTGCTGGCTCTTGGGCACGATCTCGCCGTTCCTCTCCACGGCCACCCGCTTGCCGGCCAGCTCCAGTGCGGTGAGGAGGTCGGCGATGGAAAGGGGGGCGGGAAACGGACGGGGTTCGCCGTTGACTCTCAGGGTGATCACGATAAAGGAGTTCAGGGACGGCCGCGAATCACGGCAGATCAAGTACAATCCGGGCCCGCAAGTTTACAACGCGGGTGTAGTTCAATGGTAGAACGGCAGCTTCCCAAGCTGCATACGAGGGTTCGATTCCCTTCACCCGCTCCATATTCTTCCCGCCCAATCCCATGTCCGACTTCCAAGATGCCCTTGATGTGATCAAGCGCGGTTGCGACGAGTTGCTGGTCGAAGCCGAGCTGATCGAGAAGCTCAAGACGGGCCGCCCCCTGCGGGTGAAGGCCGGTTTCGATCCCACCGCGCCGGACCTGCACCTGGGCCATACGGTGCTGCTCAACAAGATGCGCCAGTTGCAGGACCTGGGCCACCAGGCGGTGTTCCTCATCGGTGACTTCACCGGCATGATCGGCGACCCCACCGGCAAGAACACTACCCGGCCCCCTCTGTCCGCGGAGCAGGTGGAAGAGAACGCCCGTACCTACCAGGCCCAGGTATTCAGGATACTGGACCCGGCGAAGACGGAGGTGGAGTTCAACTCCCGCTGGATGGGGGGCATGAACGCGGCGGACATGATCAAGCTGGCGGCCACCCATACGGTGGCACGCATGCTGGAGCGGGACGACTTCTCCAAGCGCTATGGCGCCAATCAGCCCATCGCCATCCACGAGTTTCTCTATCCGCTCATCCAGGGCTATGACTCGGTGGCCCTACAGGCCGATCTGGAGCTGGGCGGCACGGACCAGAAATTCAACCTGCTCATGGGACGGGAGCTGCAGAAGCACTTCGGCCAGAAGCCCCAGTGCATCCTCACCATGCCTCTGCTGGAAGGCCTGGACGGCATCAACAAGATGTCCAAGTCCCTGGGCAACTACGTCGGCATCACGGAATCGCCCACCGAGCAGTTCGGCAAGCTCATGTCCGTGTCCGACACGTTGATGTGGCGCTACATCGAGCTGCTGTCCTTCGAGCCTCTGTCCGTGATCCGCCAGTGGAAGCGGGAAGTGGAGGAGGGGCGCAATCCCCGTGATATCAAGGTGATGTTCGCCCAGGAGATCGTGTCCCGTTTCCATGACCGGTCCGCGGCGGTGGCGGCCTTGGCGGATTTCGAGGCGCGTTTCCGTCAGGGGGTGCTGCCGGAGGACATGCCGGAGATTCGGTTGGAGGCGCCGGAGGCAGGCTTGCCCATCACACAATTGCTCAAGGCGGCGGGCCTGGTACCCAGCACGTCCGAGGCCATGCGCAGCATCGCCGGTGGAGGCGTCAAGCTGGATGGCGCCAAGGTGGAAGATAAAGGTTTGATGCTGCAAAAAGGGGTGACCGTGGTCGCCCAAGTGGGAAAACGCCGCTTTGCCCGCGTTACCGTGGCGTGACTAACTCACTGATGCGGCAGGGATTGCCCGGGTGGTTGAAAAAAAGTTGCAACAAACGCTTGACCCTCTGATTTCGATCTCTATAATGCCGGTCTCTCGCTGCTGACGCGAACGCGGCAAAAAGCGAAAAAATGCAGTAAAAACAGTTCTTTAACAAGTCACTTACAGCCTTAAGGTGTGA
>CAZREY010000416.1:0-2003 GCA_964599015.1 uncultured Thiobacillus sp. | reverse complement strand
ACCACCCCCGTGGTGGACACGCAGGGGACCATCTTCCCCGGGCTCATCGAGCTGCACAACCACCTGAGCTACGACATCCTGCGGCTCTGGAACGTGCCCAGGAAGTACGGCAACCGGGGTCAGTGGGCGGGAATCCCCGAATACCGGCAGCTCATCAGCGGGCCCATGAAGCTCATCGGCCAGCTCCCGGATCTCATGCCGGCCGTTGTCCGCTACGTGGAATGCAAGTGCCTGCTGGGCGGCGTCACGACCAGCCAGGGCATCGAGCTCTTCAGCAACAAGGGGGCCCGGCGGTTCTACCGGGGCATCGTCCGGAACGTCGAGCAGACGGGCGACCCCGGCCTTCCGGAAGCCGGGACCCGGATCCCGGACGTGGAGGCGGACGACGCGGAGGCGTTCCTGGCCCGCCTGGGGCAGAAGAGCTGCTTTCTGCTGCACCTGGCCGAAGGGCGCGACGAGGCCGCGCGGCGCCACTTCCTGAGCCTCCAGTTCGAGCCCGGCCGATGGGCCATCGCCAAGTCCCTGGCGGGCATCCACTGCGCCGCCCTGGAGAAGCCGGACTTCGACATCATGGCGGAAAAAGGCGCCTCCATGGTCTGGTCGCCCTTCAGCAACCTCCTGCTGTACGGGGGCACGGCAGAGGTGGCCGCCGCCAGGCAGGCGGGCGTGCGCATCGGGATCGGCTCCGACTGGTCGCCCTCCGGCAGCAAGAATCTGTTGGGCGAGCTCAAGATTGCCCACCTGGTCAGCCGGGAAAACGGAGGGATTTTCAGCGATGCCGACCTTGTCGCCCTGGCCACGACGAATGCCGCCTCCATCCTTCAATGGCAGGACCGCCTCGGTTCGATCGAGGCGGGCAAGCGGGCCGATTTCCTGGTGATCGAAGGGGCCCCGGACGATCCCTACGGCGCCCTGATCCGGGCCGCGGAAAACTCGATCAAGCTGGTCCTGATCAACGGCGTGGCCCGCTACGGAACCCCCGAGATCATGAACCAGTTGGGGGTGGCCGGCGAGAGCCTGACCGTAGGGGGGAAAAAGAAAGTCCTCTACCTCGCGCAGAAGACGGCCGATCCTGTCGTGGCGACCATTTCCCTGAAAAAGGCAAAGACCAGACTCGCCAAGGCTCTGAAGAACCTCCCGACCCTCCAGCCACCCGCAGCGCCCCGCGCCATGCGTGCGGGAATGGAGCCGCCGCTGCAATGGTTCCTGGCCCTTGACGAGCTGGCCCCGACGGGCATGGACGTCCGCCCCCATCTGCCCATGGGGGGCCGGCCCACGATGGCCGCCGCCAGGGGCCCGGTCACGCCGAGAGCGCCTGTCCAGCTTAAGCCGCTGCAGCTGGATCCCTTGACGATGGCGGACGACGCCGACTTCCTCACCTTGGTGGCGGCGGAAAAGAACCTGCCGGATTTCATCAAGCAGGGCCTGCCGCAGCTGTATCCATAACGGACGATTTCCGCCCCATGCAACGGGCGGGGTGCAGCATCCATGGGACCGGCCGGGACAGCGGGACTTCACCCTGAAAAACGGGATGCCCATCTCGGCTGAAAGGAGCGAACATGAATCCTTACTGGAAGGACAGGGGTACGCCCTGGGAGTATGACCCGGGACCGCCGGAAAACCGGCGGTGGGCGGAGCTGTTCGCACAGATACCCAACTATCGGGGCCTCGGAAAAAGCAAGCTCGGCAGGGAGGTCTTCCGCTGGCACTTCGGCCCCATGTTCTACCGGGGCCGCCTCGACGATCGGGCCGTCAAAGTGCTGGTTGTGGGCCAGGACGGCGCCCAGGACGAGTCCCTCGCCCATCGGACCTTTACGGGCGGGACGGGATCCCGCATGCAGTATTTCCTGAACTACATAGGGATCACGGAGTCCTACCTGTTTCTGAACACCTTCATCTATCCCATTGTCGGCCAATACACCGAGGGCATGGCCTCGCTCGCCCAGGACCCGCAAGCCCCCATCGCCAGGCATCGCCATGACATCTTCAACTATGTGTTGGAT
>CAZREY010000415.1:0-2004 GCA_964599015.1 uncultured Thiobacillus sp. | reverse complement strand
CATCGCCGGCCTGGAGGTGAAGCGCATCATCAACGAGCCCACCGCCGCGGCCCTGGCCTTCGGCATGGACAAGCAGGAAGGGGACCGCAAGATCGCCGTGTATGACCTGGGCGGCGGCACCTTCGACATCTCCATCATCGAGATCGCCGAGATCGACGGCGAGCACCAGTTCGAGGTGCTGTCCACCAACGGCGACACCTTCCTGGGGGGCGAGGACTTCGACCAGCGCCTCATCGACTACATCATCGAGGAGTTCAAGAAGGAGCAGGGCGTCGACCTGAAGAAGGACGTGCTGGCCCTGCAGCGCCTTAAGGAAGCCGCCGAGAAGGCCAAGATCGAGCTGTCCTCCTCCCAGCAGACCGAGATCAACCTGCCCTACATCACCGCCGACGCCTCCGGTCCCAAGCACCTGGTCATGAAGATCACCCGGGCCAAGTTCGAGAGCCTGGTGGAAGACCTGATCAAGCGCACCATCGAGCCCTGCAAGATCGCCATCAAGGACGCCGGCGTGAAGGTGTCCGACATCGGCGACGTGATCCTGGTGGGCGGCATGACCCGCATGCCCAAGGTGCAGGAGCTGGTGAAGGAATTCTTCGGCAAGGAGCCCCGCAAGGACGTGAACCCGGACGAGGCCGTGGCCGTGGGCGCCGCCATCCAGGGCGGCGTGCTGCAAGGGGAAGTGAAGGACGTGCTGCTGCTGGACGTCACTCCCCTGTCCCTGGGCATCGAGACCCTGGGCGGCGTGATGACCAAGCTCATCCCCAAGAACACCACCATCCCCACCCGGGCCAACCAGGTGTTCTCCACCGCCGACGACAACCAGACCGCCGTGACCATCCACGTGCTCCAGGGCGAGCGGGAGATGTCCGCCGGCAACAAATCCCTGGGCCAGTTCAACCTGGCGGACATCCCCCCGGCGCCGCGCGGCATGCCCCAGATCGAGGTCACCTTCGACATCGACGCCAACGGCATCCTGCACGTGAGCGCCAAGGACAAAGGCACCGGAAAGGAGGCCAAGATCACCATCAAGGCGAACTCGGGCTTGAGTGAAGACGAGATCAAGAAGATGGTGTCCGACGCCGAGGCCAACGCCGCCGAGGACCACAAGGCCTTCGAGCTGGCCACGGCCCGCAACCAGGCCGACAGCATGGTCCACTCCGTGCGCAAGGCCCTGAAGGACTACGGCGACAAGGTCACGGACGAGGAGAAGACCAGGATCGAGGCCGCCATCACCGAGACCGAGGCCGCCATCAAGTCCGGCGACAAGGCCGAGATCGAGGCCAAGACCCAGGCCCTGGCCGAGGCGTCCCACAAGCTGGCCGAGCAGATGTATGCCAAGGAGCAGGGCGGGGCGGAAGGCCAGCCCGGCGCCCAGGCTGGCGGCGGCAAGAAGGCCGACGACGACGTGGTGGACGCCGAGTTCGAGGAAGTGAAGGACAAGTAAAGCGGGAACCGGGAAAAGAGAAACGGGAAACGCGTGGAGCGTAACCACCGTAGTCTCAAGGCATGGCAGGAAGCCATTGCATTGGTGGATTCGCTCTATGAAATTACCGCCTCTTTTCCTTCCGATGAGCGCTTTGGCCTAGTTAGCCAAATTCGTCGGGCGGCAGTATCGGTTCCTGCAAATATTGCAGAGGGCTTCGCGAGGACGGGTACCAAGGAGTTGCTGCACTTTCTGAGCATTTCAGTTGGTTCCCTGTCCGAGCTGGATACATTGATTGAGATCTCCGCCAGACGTGGATTCATTTCTGAGCGCCAGCCTTTAGTTGAGCAGATTGATCGAGTCAGTGCGTTGGTCTGGCGTTGTCCGCCTCCTTACGCAAGCGGTTATAGCGTTTCCCTTTTCCCGTTTCCCTTTTCCCGATCATGAGCAAACGCGATTACTACGAAGTCCTGGGCGTCTCCAAGACCGCCTCCGAAGACGAGATCAAGAAGGCCTTCAAGAAGCTGGCCATGAAGCATCACCCTGACCGCAACCAGGGTGACAAGGCGGCGGAGGAGAAA
>CAZREY010000414.1:0-2008 GCA_964599015.1 uncultured Thiobacillus sp. | reverse complement strand
TGGAGAACGTGCCCACCCTGGCCATCACGGATGGGGCCAGCCTGGATGACGTCCTGGCCAGGAGCCGGGGCGGCTGACCCGACAACGGAGAAGATGGAGAGACAGTCATGGAAGGACGCGTAGCACTGGTCACCGGCGCCAGCCGGGGCATCGGCAAGGCGATTCTGCATGCCCTGGGCAGGGCGGGCGCCACGGTGGTGGGCACCGCCACTTCGGATGCCGGCGCCGCCGCCATCTCCCAGGACCTGGCCGCGGCCGGCCTGAAGGGGGAGGGCATGACGTTGAACGTCACCGATGGCACCCAGGTGGAGGCCGCCATCGAGGCCATCCTGGGCAGGCACGGCCGCATCGACATCCTGGTGAACAACGCCGGCATCACCCGTGACAACCTGCTGATGCGCATGAAGGATGAGGAGTGGGCCGACATCCTGGACACCAACCTGTCCTCGGTGTTCCGTCTGTCCAAGGCGGTGCTGCGCCCCATGATGAAGGCCCGCTTCGGCCGCATCATCAGCATCGCTTCCGTGGTGGGCACGGCGGGCAATGCCGGCCAGACCAACTATTCTGCGGCCAAGGCGGGCATGATCGGCTTTTCCAAGTCCCTGGCCCAGGAAGTGGGCAGCCGGGGCATCACCGTCAACTGCGTGGCGCCCGGCTTCATCGACACCGACATGACCCGGGCCCTGCCCGAGGCCGCCCGGACCAAGCTGCTGGAGCGCATCCCCCTGGGCAAGCTGGGCACCGCCGAGGACATCGCCCAGGCGGTGGTGTTCCTGGCTTCCGAGGGCGCGGGCTACGTGACGGGCACGACCCTGCACGTCAACGGCGGCATGTACATGGACTGATTCCGACCGGCGGGGGTAGACCGGTGTTTTTTTTTGGTAAAATCGCCCCGCTTTTTTTACCCTTTACCCTTTAGGGAGTAGCAACAAATGAGCGATATCGAAGCGCGTGTCAAAAAGATCGTTGCCGAACAGCTGGGCGCCAACGAAGCGGACGTCAAGCTGGAGTCTTCCTTCGTGGACGACCTGGGCGCTGATTCTCTGGACACGGTGGAACTGGTGATGGCCCTGGAAGAGGAATTCGAGTGCGAGATTCCCGACGAAGAGGCCGAGAAGATCACGACCGTTCAGCAGGCTGTTGATTACGTCAACGCTCACAAGCAGTAATCGTCCTGCCGGCGTCTGTTTGGGCTTAGTTCATGCCCGGCCAGGCGCCGGTTTCCATTTTGGCGCGTCTCCAGGCACAAAGGATGAACAGCGCCCCAGATCAACTCTCCATCGCACCGAGGCAACTCCTCATGTCCAAGCGTAGAGTCGTGGTTACCGGCCTGGGCCTCATTTCCCCCGTGGGCAACACGGTGGAAGAGGCCTGGGCCAACCTCCTCGCCGGCCGTTCCGGCATCACCAAGATCACCCGTTTCGATGCTTCCGCCTTCGCCTCCCAGGTGGCCGGCGAGGTCAAGGGCTTCGACGTGGCCCAGTACCTGTCCGCCAAGGAAGCCCGGCGCATGGATGTCTTCATCCATTACGGCCTGGCCGCCGGCATCCAGGCCATCAAGGATTCCGGCCTGGAAGTGACGGATGCCAACCGGGAACGCATCGGCGTGAACATCGGTTCCGGCATCGGCGGTCTGCCCATGATCGAGGACACCCACACCACCTATATCGAGTCCGGCGGGCCCCGCAAGATTTCCCCCTTCTTCATCCCGGGCACCATCATCAACATGATCTCGGGCAACCTGTCCATCATGTTCGGCCTGAAGGGGCCCAACCTGGCCGTGGTCACCGCCTGCACCACGGGCCTCCACGCCATCGGCGTGGGTGCCCGCACCATCGCCTACGGCGACGCGGATGTGATGGTCTGCGGTGGCGCCGAATCCACGGTCTGTCCCCTGGCGGTGGGCGGCTTCTCCGCCGCCAAGGCCCTGTCCGGCCGCAACGACGATCCCGCCACCGCCAGCCGGCCCTGGGACACGGGCCGGGACGGCTTTGTGCTCGGCGAGGGG
>CAZREY010000413.1:0-2008 GCA_964599015.1 uncultured Thiobacillus sp. | reverse complement strand
TGACCCTGTTCGGCATCAAGCAGGCCCTCATCTTCGCCCTCAACCCGCCTCCCATCCCGGAACTGGCGGCGGTGGGCGGCTTCGACTTCCGCCTTCAGGACCGTTCCGGCCTGGGCCGGGATAAGCTCATGGAAGCCCGCAACATGGTGCTGGGCATGGCCAGCCAGGACCCGCGCCTGGCCGGCGTGCGGCCCGAGGGCAAGGAACCGGCAACGCAGCTGTTGCTGGACATCGACCGGGTGAAGGCCAGCAGCCTGGGCATCGACATGGGCGAGCTGAACCAGACCCTGGCCGTGGCCCTGGGTTCCGCCTACGTGAACGACTTCATCCGCGACGGCCGGGTGCTGCGGGTGGTGATGCAGGTGGATGCCCCCGCCCGGGCCACGCCGGAAGGCCTGCTCAGCCTGCGGGTACCCACGGCCCAGGGCACCATGGTGCCTTTGTCCGAGATCGCCACGCCCCGCTGGGTCATCGGCTCCCCCAAGCTGGACCGCTACAACGGCGTGCCCGCCGCCAAGATCGCCGGCGGCCCCTCTCCGGGCCACAGTACCGGCGAGGCCATGCAGGCCATGGAGGAGATCGCCACCAAGCTGCCGCCGGGACTGGGCTTCGAGTGGTCCGGCACTTCCTTCGAGGAAAAGTTGTCCGGCGCCCAGGCCCCCATCCTGCTGGCCCTGTCCCTCATCGTGGTGTTCATGTGCCTGGCGGCCCTGTACGAGAGCTGGAGCGTGCCCCTGGCCGTGCTGCTGGTGGTGCCCCTGGGGGTGTTCGGCGCGGTGCTGGCGGTGACCCTGCGGGAACTGCCCAACGACGTGTACTTCAAGGTGGGCTTCATCACCATCATCGGCCTGTCGGCCAAGAACTCCATCCTGATCGTGGAATTCGCCCGCCAGTTGGAGGCTCAGGGCAAGGCCACCCTGGAGGCGGTGATCGAGGCCAGCCGCCTGCGCTTCCGGCCCATCATCATGACCTCCATCGCCTTCATGTTCGGCGTGCTGCCCCTGGCCATCTCCTCCGGAGCGGGCGCCGCCAGCCGCCATGCCATCGGCACCGGCGTCATGGGGGGCATGATCGCCGCCACGGTGCTGGCGGTATTCTTCGTGCCCGTGCTCTACCTCCTGGTGCGCAGGCTGTTCCCCGGCCCCATCAAGTACCACGGCGCCGCCATGCATGGAGACGAGCATGCGTAAGACTCTCATTGCCCTCGCCCTCCTCTCCCTGGCCGGCTGCACCGCCATGCCGTCACTGCGGACCCTCTCCGTGGACATGCCGGCGGCCTGGCCGCAAAAGGCCGGCCAGCCAGCCGACCAGATTGCCCCGGACTGGTGGAAGGCCTTTGGCGACCCCCAACTGGATGCCCTCATCCAGGAGGCTCTGGCCTACAACGCGGACATCCGCCTGGCCGCCGCCCGCATCGAGGAGGCCCGCGCCAATCTGGGCCTGGCCCGGGCGGACGAGGCCGTCCAGGTCCAGGCCGCCGCCGAGGCGAGCCGCTCCCGCATGACCCAGCGGGGCGCCATGCCCGCGCCCGGCAGCCCCGTCAACAACACCTACCAGGCCCAACTTCAAGCCGCCTACGAACTGGACCTGTGGGGACGCTACCGGGAGGCCAGCAACGCGGCCCGCGCCGAACTACTGGCCAGCGAATTCGGCCGCGACGTGGTGCGCGTTTCCCTCACCGGCACGGTGGCCCAGGGCTATTTCGCCCTGCGGGCCCTGGACGCCCAGCTGGAGCTGGTGGAGCAGACCCGGGCCAACCGCCTGGCCGCGGTGGACTTGCAGAGACTCCGCCAGGACGCGGGCGTGTCCTCCGAACTGGAGCTGCGCCAGGCCCAGGCGGAACTGGCCGCTCTGGAGACCAGCAAAGCCCAACTAGCCCAGGCCGTGGGCCAGCAGGAACTGGCCCTGGCGGTGCTCGCCGGCCGCAGCCCCCGGGCCTTGATGGAAGGCCCCGTCTCCCGGGGCCACAGCCTGCAGGCCCTGGCCGAAGCCCCCGCCGTTCCGACCG
>CAZREY010000412.1:0-2011 GCA_964599015.1 uncultured Thiobacillus sp. | reverse complement strand
GTATGGCCGGTAAGGGCCGGGGCCAGCTTATGCATGGTTTCCCATATGTAGCTGTTGACCGAGGCGGCATCCGCTATGCCCATGGCCACGGCTTCGACGGCATTGCGATGAGTGTGGGCGAAGAAGGTGCGACGGAAGAAGCGGTCCGGATCAGCACCCCGTTGCTTGAGTTCATGGCGGGGGCTGAGATAACCCACATTGGAATACGGATCGGTGTAGGCGAACACCTTGCCTTTAAGGTGGCCGATGTCCCGGGTGTCGCGGTCTTCTTCCGGCACGATCAGGTAGGCGCGGTAATAGGGGCGTCCCTGGAACAGAGGGGTCGCCAGCAGGCGGAACGCCGGGTTCGCGGTGACATGGGGGCAATCGCACAGCCAGGCCGCCTGAATGCGGTTCTGCTGCAGCAGTTCCATGGTTTCCCGGTAATCGTTGCGCAGTACGAAGGCCACGGGTCGTCCCAGTTTCCGTTCCATGTAGGCTCGCCACTCCGCCAGCAGCCCATGGCGTTCATGCAGGAAGGTGGGGGTCAGGCCTATCCGCAAGGGTTCCGTTGCCCCGGCCGGATGCCAGGCAAGGAACTGCGCCAACCACACAAGCACCAGGAGGCAATAGCGACTTGGGCGGGACATTTTCCACATCCTTGCATGTCCTCCGTTGTTACTGACGGGTAACGCTCTTGCCTGTATATCAAGGCTACGTAACCGAACGGTAACTTTGTTTAGAGCCTTGGTCGAGACTAAGTCACTGATTTATTTGATCGGCATCAAAAAATCTCCGGACGATCCAGACCAAACAGTTACACCACTCAGCCAAAAGTTATAAACGTGTGCATGACGACAAACCTGTAAATCCATATATAACAGTACTTTACGAAATATTTCTCGAGTTGACGGTTATTGGCACGCTTAGTGCGAAACAGGAGACACACATCCTGAGACCGTCACCATGAACTACACGCCCGTCTCTTTCTCCCAAATCCAGGAAACCATGTCCCGCATGGCGTACTTCGACGGCTGGGACAAGGATCAACTGGCCCGCCTGGCCATCGGGGCGAAGCAGATTTTCCTGAACAAGCGGGAAAAGCTCATCGCCAAGGGCGACCGGATACATGCCGTCCACATCGTGGTCAGCGGTCAGGCCCGATTGTTCATTCCCCTGCCCAACGGATCGGAGCGCGTCATTTCCCTGGTGGGGCGCGGGGAAAGCTTCGGTGAACCCTGCCTGATCAACACCGAGCCCTGCCCCTACGAAGCGGTGGCCTGCAAGGATACCCACCTCATCGCCATCGATGCCCTCGTCTACAGGCGGGAACTGCGCGACAGCCCCGCCCTGGCGGAGCGCACGCTGAAACTGCTGAGCCGGCGCCTGTTGAACACCTTGCGGGACATCGAGATATGCGCCCAGCCTTCCAGCCTGCAACGGGTTGCCCATTACCTGCTGCACCTGCAGCCGGCCAGCGCGCTTCCCGAAATGGAAATCCGCCTTCCGGCCCTCAAGCGGGACATCGCCGCCAAGCTTGGCCTTACCCAGGAAACCCTCTCCCGCATGCTGGCCTTCATGGCCCAGCAGGGATTCATCCAGCTGAGCGGCAGCCAGATCCGCGTGGATGACTGGGGCCGGTTGCAGGCCGTGGCCACCGGCGGCTGTCCCATGGAGCAGGCCGGCAAAAATTGATTGAGATCAAGCTACGCGTGCGGTTCCCGGGACATGCCCGTCCGGCTTGCGGGAGTCTTGGTCCCTGATGGTTCGTTTGTACCCGATCAATCCGCCTGATCCATATCAGGCGTTCGACATTGTTGCCGCGACTTCGGAGGAGACACCATGCGCAGAAAACCAGTAATCGTCCTGTTGATGGTCCTGGGACTATCCGCTCAAGCCGCGCTGGCCGTGGACAACATCCAGGGTCTGGCGATGAACTGCAACAACTGCCATGGGACGGGCGGGGTGAGTGTGGGGCTGAGCATGCCCAGCATAGCCGGGCTGTCCGAGAGCTACCTGAAGAACATCATGA
>CAZREY010000411.1:0-2025 GCA_964599015.1 uncultured Thiobacillus sp. | reverse complement strand
ATCCATAGTTGGACTGCCTTAATCCCGAATACTCGACATGCAAGTCAAGCTGGCGGATGCCTACGTGGACACCCCCCTGGGCCAGGAAGCCCAGGCCTTGCTGTCCCCCTGCGTGCAATGCGGCCAATGCACCTTCATCTGTCCCACCTTCCGGCTGCTGGACGATGAATGGGACGGACCCCGGGGCCGCATCTACCTGATCCAGCACCTGATGGAGGGCAAGACGCCCAGCGTCGAGGCGCTGCCGCCCGCCTACACCCTGGCGACCCTGGAAGGGCGCAGTCTGGAAGCCAACCTGCAACTGCACCTGGACCGCTGCCTGACCTGCCGCTCCTGCGAGGCCGCCTGTCCCCAGGGGGTCCGCTACGGCCGCCTGCTGGACATCGGCCGGGAACTGGTGGAGAGGAAAGTGCGCCGCCCCCTGAAGGAAAGGCTGTGGCGGCGGACCCTGCGCGCCGTGCTCCCCTACCGGCGCCGCTTCACGCCCCTGTTGCGCCTGGGCCAGGCCCTGCGGCCCCTGCTGCCCGACAACCTGCGCACCCGGGTCCCCGCCCCCCGGCCGGCCGGCCCCTGGCCGGACCGCCCCCACACCCGCGCCATGCTGATCTGGCAGGGCTGCGTGCAGCCCGCACTGGCGCCGGACATCAACGCCGCCGCGGCCCGGGTGCTGGACCGTTTCGGCATCCGCCTGGTGGCGGCCGGCGACGGCTGCTGCGGCGCGCTCAGCCAGCACATGAGCGCCATGGACGAGGCCCGGGACCACATGCGGAGGAACATCGATGCCCTGTGGCCCCACGTCGAGGCCGGCATCGAGGCCATCGTCCTCACCGCCAGCGGCTGCGGCGCCCACTTCCGGGATTACGGCCACCTGCTGAGGGACGATCCGGCATACCGCGACAAGGCCCGGCGCGTATCGGAACTCACCCGGGACATCGCCGAGATCGTGGCCGGGGAATGGGAGAAGGACACGGTGCCCGCGCCGCCCGTACCGGAAAAACCCCGCCGCATCGCCTTCCAGTCGTCCTGCAGCCTGCAGCACAGCCAGCGGCTGAACGGCGTGGTGGAGGGACTGCTGCGCCGGGCCGGATACAAGTTGGTGCCGGTGCGCTACGGCTTCATGTGCTGCGGCTCCGCCGGCAGCTATTCCATCCTGCAGCGGAAAATCTCGGAGGGCCTGCGCGGCCTCAAGCTGGAGACCCTGCTGGCCGGCAAGCCCCAGGCCATCGCCACGGCCAACATCGGTTGCCTCACCCACCTGGCGGCGGCGTCACCCGTGCCGGTCAGCCACTGGATCGAACTGCTGGACGAAACACTGCCCGCCCCGGAGACGCCATGACGCCATCCCGCGCCAGGGATTGGGGTCCACCGGCGCGGCGGCGGCTCAGCGGGATGCGCCGGTCCGGATGCCGGGCATGGCGACGAACCGGTCCAGTGAACTGAAATCCTCCAGCCATCGCCCCACGGCGGGGTAAGGTTCCATTTCCACGTTCCCCTCCCAGGCCAGGGCGGCGTAGGGAAAGCAGGCGATATCCGCGATGGTCGGCCCCGGGCCGGCCAGCCACTGCTCCCCGGCCAGGCGCGACTCCAGCACGCCGAGCGCTTTCCCGGCAAGCTCCTGGGCAGCGCCAAGATCCCCCGCCAGGCCGAACTTCACCAGGGCCCGGGCGCGGAAAAGACCCGTCAGTACCTCATTCTGGGCAAGCTCCAGCCACTGCATGACCTGGCCGAAGGAGAGCGGATCACGGGGCAGCCAACGTCCTGTCCCGTCGTAGCGCAGGGCCAGGTAACCGAGGATGGCCGTGGAGCCCCACAGGGCGGTGTCGCCGTCCAGCAGCGTGGGAATCTGTCCGCGCGGATTCAGGCGCAGATAATCCTGGTCCACCTGGTTCCTGCCGTCCTTCATGGCAACCGGTATGCGCTCGTAGGGCAGGTCCAGAAACGACAGCAACAGGCGCGCCTTGTAGGCGTTTCCCGACAGTTCCCGATCGTACAGCTTCAGCGTGGGCCCCTCGGGCAGGGGGGAGG
>CAZREY010000410.1:0-2031 GCA_964599015.1 uncultured Thiobacillus sp. | reverse complement strand
GCAACTTCTTCGGCGCCGGCGTCTGGGGCTTCATGCACACCCTGCCGCAGATCAATCTCTACACCCACGGTACCCAGTGGTCCGCCTCGCATGGTCACCTGGCCTTCTTCGGCGCCTACGCCACCATCATCATCGCCTTCTTCTACCTGGCCATCCAGCGCTGGCGCGGCGGTGTGTGGATGGGCGGCGGTCTGCCGGACAACGGCTGGAAGTGGAAATGGGCCATGGGCCTGCTGAATCTGGGCGTCATGGGCATGACCGTGGCCCTGCTGATCGCGGGCTATGAACAATCCTTCATCGAGCGCGCGGTGGAAGGCTCCACCTGGGGCGGCTACTTCGCCGGCCAGAACCATCCCTGGTTCGAGCAGGCCATGCACTGGCGGCTGGTGTTCGGCGTGATGACCTTCGCCGGCGCCGTGCTGCTGGCCTGGGACCTGCTCACCATCGGCGCCTGCGAGAGCCGTGATGAATTGGTCATCGAGGAGCATTGAGTGTTGGCGTGAGACACCGCCCGGCGGCTAGCGCTGCCGGGTGAGTGATGGCCCCCGTAAGCCCGTCGGTTCCAAGGGAGCCGGCGGGCTTTTTTGGTGCACGCTCCCACAGGCCCAAGGGGAAAACGGCCTGAGCCGGGAAAGGGGGCGCACAAATGATTACGGTGTAATATCTAGAATTTAATAGACATTCTGGCGATTTCAGGGATTCCATCATGATTACCGTGACATCTGTCGAAGCCCAAAGCCGCTGGTGACCATCGTCATCACCGAGGCCGGACTTATCCTCGCCAGTGTAGCCACCTGACATCCATGCCCCCTTGACGCGACATCCTTTTGCCTCCGGTGTCGTGTTTACCAGGTATCCACTTTCCTCACGCCACAACGAAAAACCATTAGCAATGGCCCGACCAAAAGCTGACAAGCCCGTCAAGGAAGAACGCCTCGAAGTTCAACTCTGGAAAGCCGCCGACAAGCTCCGCAAGAACATCGATGCCGCCGAGTACAAGCATGTCGTGCTCGGGCTGATTTTCCTCAAGTACATCTCCGATTCCTTTGAAGCCCTGTACGCCAGGCTCCAGGCCGGCGAGGGCGAACTTGCCGGGGCCGACCCGGAAGACAAGGACGAGTACAAGGCGGAGAACGTCTTTTTCGTGCCGCAGGCCGCGCGCTGGTCGTTTCTCGTAGCGATGGCGAAGCAGCCGGACATCGGCATCCACGTGGATGCGGCCATGGACGCCATCGAGCGGGAGAACCCCTCCCTCAAGGGCGTGCTGCCCAAGGTGTATGCCCGGCAGAACCTGGACCCGGCCAGCCTGGGCGGCTTGATCGACCTGGTGGGCAACATCGCGCTGGGCGACGCCAAGGCCCGCAGCCGCGACGTGCTGGGCCATGTGTTCGAATACTTCCTCGGGGAATTCGCGCTGGCGGAAGGCAAGCAGGGCGGGCAGTTCTACACGCCGCGCAGCATCGTCGAACTGCTGGTGGCCATGCTGGAGCCCTACAAAGGCCGGGTCTTCGACCCCTGCTGCGGTTCCGGCGGCATGTTCGTCCAGTCGGAGCGCTTCGTCGAAGAGCACCAGGGCCGGGTCAACGACATTTCCATCTATGGCCAGGAAAGCAACCAGACCACCTGGCGGCTGGCAAAGATGAACCTCGCCATCCGCGGCATCGACAGTTCCCAGGTGAAATGGAACAACGAGGGCTCCTTCCTCAACGATGCCCACAAAGACCTCCGGGCCGATTTCGTCATCGCCAACCCGCCCTTCAACGACAGCGACTGGAGCGGCGAACTGCTGCGCGGCGACGGCCGCTGGCAGTACGGCGCGCCGCCGACCGGCAGCGCCAACTTCGCCTGGTTGCAGCACTTCGCCTTTCACCTGAAGCCCGACGGCCGGGCCGGCGTGGTGCTCGCCAAGGGCTCCCTGACCAGCAAGAGCAGCGGCGAAGGCGACATCCGCAAGGCGATGATCGCCGACGGCAACCTCATCGATTGCATCGTCAACCTGCCGGCCAAGCTGTTCCTCAACACCCAGATTCC
>CAZREY010000409.1:0-2038 GCA_964599015.1 uncultured Thiobacillus sp. | reverse complement strand
GCGTTTCTCGATGTCGTGGGGTTCGAAGGATTTTGCGAGGGATGAGGCAAGTTCCATGGCGGGGCGCCGCCGCGGCGCGGCGGGGTCGGAGCAAATTGGGAAGGGGCCGATTATAGCCGGCCCGTCTTCACTCCCGTGGACCGCCCTCGGGGTCGTCAACGGAAGGGCCCGGTTTTTTCTCCATCTCCTCCCGCACCACCTTGCGCACCACTTCCTCCAGGCGGACCTGTTGGCGGATGAACAGATCGGCCAGGCGCCGCTCCACCGACGCCACCAGGCGCTCCACCTCATCCCTGTCGGCCCCGGCCCGGGGGGCTGGATCCTCGGGCGATGGGCCTTGCGGCAACGCCGCCTGCCGCCTGTCCTCGCAGCGGCGTTCCGCATGGCGCCGCTCGTCGGCACGGCGGTCGAATACCCGCCGTTCCGGTTCCCCCCAGGCGACCGGAGCGAAAGAACTGGAAGCGGCTGTGCCGATGACCTCCGTCAGCACCGGAAAATCCTCGTAATCTAGCCCCTTGTCCACCAGGGCGTCCGGCGCCCGCTTTTCGAACAGGGCGTCGATCTTGCCGAACAGGTCCTTGCTTGCCTCGCTCATGGCCGTCCCCCGGGATGTTGCCGCGGTGTCATCGGTCAGGCGCCGCCGGCGCCCAGATCGTGGGTGTCCAGGGCGTAGCCCCGTTCCTTGAAATAGCGGAACCGTTCCCGCGCGCGCTCCCGGTCCGCCGGGTCAGCGGTGACGATCTCCAGCAGGCGCTCGAAGCGGCCGAAGAAGGCGGGGGGCTCCGGCGCCAGGTTGATGAGCACATCCGCCCGCCCCAGGGCATCCGGCTTGTCGCCGATGAGGATGGGCGTTTCCGCCGCCAGGGGGTGATCGCAGCGCACGTGGGGCAGGAAGGACAACTGCTGGGCCGTCCAGAAACCCTGGTCCGCGGCCTGGGCCTGGGCCGGGTCGGCGGTGTAGACCAGCGCCTGCTGTCCGCCCTGAAAGGCCTTGGCCGCCAGCTTGCGGGCCACATCCAGCTTGTCGGGGGCATTGAAATAGAAGGTGATTCGGGTCACAGGGCCAGTGATAGGAGTCACAATCGGGGAACAAGGTTAGTGCTATAACCCTCTCACGGCTAGTCCATCCCCAGAAAGGAAGACCCATGCACATCCGCCTGTCCCTGCTTGCGTTCCTTGTTGCCAGCGGCTTCGCCCTGACCGCCCGGGCCGAAATCCAGACCTACAAGATCGACAACACCCACAGCTTCGCCAACTGGGAAATCCGCCATGTGGTGGCACGCACCAGCGGCACCTTCCACGACGTCCAGGGCAAGATCGTCCTGGACACGGACAACATCGCCAAATCCGCGGTGGAAACCAGCATCAGCGTATACAGCCTCAACTCCTCCCACCTCAAGCGGGACATCCATGTGCTCACGGAAGACTATCTGGGGGCCCGGGACTATCCGGACATGAAGTTCGTCTCCACCAAGGTGGCCCCGGTCACATCGGAAAAGGGCAGCCTCACCGGCAACCTCACCCTCCACGGCGTCACCAAGCCCGTCACCCTGGAGTACCAGATCCTGGGCCTGGGCAAGGACCCCTGGGGTGGCATGCGCATCGGCTTCAAGGCCACCACCCGACTCAACCGCGCCGACTACGGCATCAGCAAGGGTCTGCCCTATGGCCCCGTGGGCAACGAGGTGGACATCACCCTGCTCATCGAAGGCATCCGCCTGGATGCGGACGGCCAGCCCTGGAGCGCCCAGAAGGCCATGGAACAGCAGCCCAAGGTGATCTCCTTCCCCGCCCCGGTGGAGGCCGCGCCCCAGCCGGTGCCGGTGCCTGCCGCCGCCCCTCAGGCCACCCCCGCGCCCCAGCCTGCCACTGCCCCCGCGCCGGAGAAGAAGGAGAGCACCAAGGACCAGCTCAAGAAGGAACTGCTCAAGGGCCTGTTCAACTAGTCGCCGATATCCAGTCATGAAAAAGGCCGGGCATGCCCGGCCTCAGGCTGCTGACGAACCCCGTCATTTTTGGCGGGGTTTTGTCTTATTGG
>CAZREY010000408.1:0-2042 GCA_964599015.1 uncultured Thiobacillus sp. | reverse complement strand
TGCCAGGCCATGCGGATCATCAGGCCGCCGTAGTGGCCCCAGTCGGCCGGCCACCACTCCTGGCTGTCGGTCATCAGCGCCTTGAGGTCCTTCTTGAGGGCTTCGAAGTCGAGGGTCTTGACCGCTTCCCGATAGTCGAAGTCCTCGCCCATGGGATTGGTCTTGGTGTCGTGCTGGTGCAGGATGTCCAGGTTCAGCGCTTTCGGCCACCATTCCATGTTCGACATGGCGGTCGTGGTGGCTCCACCGTGCATTACGGGGCATTTGCCAGCGGCATTCATGTTGTTTCCATCCATGTTTCTCTCCAATAAAGGTCGGGTTCAGCGGTGGGTGGAGCAAAGCAAGCCGTCCATGATTCGCTCCCTCTGTGTATGGCCAGGCCCTTGGCGAGGCTTGTTGTCATTTAAGCCCGCGGAGTTGTGAATATCTAATTGATTGCTTCTAACAGAACGATAGTTATTGGCGATTCATGGCAAGGCTGAAAGATGCCCGCCGGGCGCTGTTAGTGTTCGCTGCCGCTCCCCTGGCAGGTTTCGGTTGTTTCATGCCGTTGTCCTCCACCCCAACCTTAGCCTGCGGCCGTTGACGGTCGATCTGCCTTCGGCGGGCCTTGAACCGCCGGCTCTTCCCATATCGGGTCGACATTTGCCCGTAGAAAATCCACCAGCGCCTCGGCCTCCCTGTCTATATCGCCGTAATCGTCGTGGCTGCCGGGAATGATCTTGAGCCTCACGTGGTCGCCCGCCCGTGCCGCGTGGATGGCGCGGGCCTCCACGACGGGCACGGTCGTGTCCTCGGCGCCGTGCGCGAGCAGGGTCGGGCAGCGAACCTTGCGGATGGTGTTGAGGGGGGCGATGTCGTCGAAGCGGTGGCCGATGACGTGCTGGACGTAAAGCAGGATGGCCCAGCCCAGGGGGATGTAGGGAATGTGCTTCGAAGCCAGCAGGCGGCGCATCATCCTTGCCGGGTGGGAGAAGGCGGCGATGCTGGCGACAGCGGCGATGTCGTCGCGCCGAGAGGCCACGAGCAGGGCCGCGCCGGCGCCGACGGAATGGCCGATCAGGGCGAGGCGGCGGCCGTCCACCTGGGACTGTTGCCGCAGCCAGTCCAGGGCATGTTCCAGGTCTTCGGCGAAGCGGGGCAGGGAGGCGAAGCTGTCCTCGTCGCTGCGTCCGTGGCAGCGGGCATCGAACAGCAGTACGGCGAAGCCGGCCTGGTGCAGCGGCCGGGCCAGGGGGAGCAGGGTTTCGGCGTTGCCGCTCCAGCCATGCAGCAGGGCTACGGCCGGCGCCCGGCCGGCCTGCGCGGCGGGCAGAAACCAGCCGAACAGGTGGAGGCCGTTGGCTGTGGGGATGCGCGCCTCCCGATACGCGAGGCCGTGGTCGCCGGGAGACTGCCGCTCGGGGCTGCGTCCGGGCGCCAGGCCCCGGTGGATGGCAAGATGCAAGCCCCATAGCAGCAGGCCCATCAGGCCCAGGCCGGTAAGGAGTGCCGGCGCGGTGATCATCCGCGCCCCACCAGGCGGACGGTGAGGAATGGCTTCATCCCGGGAGCCTGTGTCGATCCGCTAGTTTTTGTATCCAAGCTCGGCACATAGCTTCGCCACCACGACCTTCAATTCCGCCACCTCGGACTCCAGCCGCGCCACGTTGGCCTTGAGGGCGGCGATCTCGCCCACCGTCACGTCGGCCGTGTGTACGCCAGGTGGGGGCTCAGTGGCGGCGACTTCCTCCCTGGCCGGGGCGCCGCCGAGCAGGTGGGCCCAGCGGTTCTCACGGGCGCCGGGCTGGCGGGGGAGTTCCATCACCAGGGCGCCGTCCGGACGTTCGGCCAGTTCTTCCAGGAAGCCTTCCACCGCCGAGATGTCGGCGAACCTGTGCAGGCGCTCGCAGTTGATGCGCAACTCCCCCGCCGTCTGGGGGCCACGCAGCATGAGCAGGGTGAGCAGGGCCAGGGCCTGGGCGGGCAGGCCCAGGACCTTTTCCAGGTTGTGGGCGTAGCGGGGCACGCGCCCGCCGCTGGATTCGATGATCAGGGTGGGC
>CAZREY010000407.1:0-2057 GCA_964599015.1 uncultured Thiobacillus sp. | reverse complement strand
CCAAGGCGGCGGCCTCGTCGGGCACCGCGCAGCGCACGATCTCGCAACCCGCCGCGGCCAGGGCCTTGATCTGGGCCAGGGTGGCCGCGGGGTCCCGGGTGTCGGTGTTGGTCATGGACTGGACCACCACCGGCGCGCCGCCGCCCACGGGCACATGTCCCACCAGGACCCGGCACGTGGGTCGGCGCACGATCGTCTTGGACATGGTCATTCCAGGGTCAGGCGGGCCACTTTCTGGCCGATGAAGGGGGTCAGGTCGATGGGATGGCCGTCATAGGTCAGGCGCACCTGGGCCGCCTCTCCCACCACCAGCTTGAAGGGGGCCGAACCGGAAATGCTGTCGGCGCCGCCCGCCCGTATCAACTTGGAAAATCGCTTGCCCTCGCCATCCACCACCTGGATCCAGGCATCCTGGGAAGCCAGGAAACGCAAGACGTGTGCATTGCCTCCGGCGGCGGCTTCCTTCGGCTTGACCGGCTCGACCTCGCTGACCATCGGTCTGGCCTGCACTGCCGTCGGCGAGGGCGCACTGGCCTCCGGCTTGGCCGAAGCGGGAGCCGGCTCCGCCGGCGTCTCGCTGACCGGCACTTCCGGAGCAGGCGGAGCAGCCGGGGCCGGCGTGGCGGTGTCTCCGCCTGTCGGCAGCGGTAGCGGCTGGGTGACAACCGCCGGCACGGACTCCATGGTCTCCTGGGGCACCAAGGCGTCCTCCCCCTGGCGCAACCACTGATAAAGGATCGCCACGCAGATGACGAAGATGCCCACGATCAGGAGCGGCCAGAGCAGCCAGCGTTTCAGGCCGCCGGACCCCATGGCCACGCCCTCGCTGTGAGCCGTGATGGTCTCCGCCACGGCGGCCTGAGCATCCATGGGCGTGATGAGTTCCGTCGGGTCCAGTTCCATCAGGCGGGCGTAATTGCGCACGAAGCCCCGCAGGAAGACATCGGCGGGCAAATGCTCCAGGTCTTCCGCCTCCATGGCCTCCACCTGACGCACGGTGAGCTTGAGCTTGGCGGCCACATCCGCCGGGGACATCTCTTTCGCGATGCGCGCCTGGGCCAGGATCTGCCCATAGCCGGGGCGCAAAATTTCTCTCATAGCAAGCCTCCGGACTGGTCATACTGGCCCATCATCAGCCATTGGGTCTGCATCGCTTCCGGAAAACGACGCCGCAATTGGGTGCCGTAGCTGTTCTCGGCCCCCCTGTCTCCCAGGGCACGTTCCACCCTCACGCCCAGCCACAGCCCCTGGGCACTCAATTCCCCACCGTCCGCCAGCTGACGCAGTTTGCCCCGGGCTGCCAACAGGCGATGACTGCGGAAATCCACCTCGGCCATGCCCAGCAAGGCCATGCCCAGGTTGGGTGCATGGCGCAACGCACGCAGGTAATACACCTCCGCCTTGGCCACATCGCCCTTGCTCAGGGCGCAGGCGCCGGCATTGGCCAGGGCCTTCTCCGGCGTGGCGTACAGGGGATTGCCCAGGGCGGACTCAAAGCGGCCCAGGCCATCTTCCACCCGGCCGCGCTGGCAAAGGAACAAGCCGTAGTTGTTCTGGGCCTCGGAATACTGGGGCTGCATGGAAATGGCGCGGCGGAAGGCCTCCTCCGCCTCCTTGTCCTCCCGCAGCTCGGCCCGGATCAGGCCCAGGATGTTGTAGGCGGGGGCATAGGACGACTCGGACGACAGGGCGATATTCACTTCGCTCAGCGCCACCGCGTATTGGCCCCGGGAGTAGTAGCCGGCCGCCAACTCGGTATGCACCTTGGCGCGGTAGCGGTCGCTGCCTGCGGGCACATTCTCCACCGTCGAGGCCGGACCACCGGGGGACACGGGCGCGCAACCCGCCAAACCCAACAGGATCAGGAACACCAGCGTTTGTTTCATGCGACCCACTCCATGGTGCGCACCTCACGCCGGCTGGCACGCTTGGATTTGTCCTCCACCTGGCCGGCCAGCTGGCCGCAGGCGGCATCGATATCATCACCCCGGGTCTTGCGGGTGGTGGATATCTTGCCTTCCGCCATGAGGCGCTGGGCGAAATGGCGCACCACCTCC
>CAZREY010000406.1:0-2085 GCA_964599015.1 uncultured Thiobacillus sp. | reverse complement strand
AAGCCAGTTTCACAAAACGGAGGTGGGATGATGAAAGCGAAGTTGAATTATCTGGTGGATGCTTTGATTGGCCTGGCGTTTTTGATTTCGGCGGGCACGGGGGTCCTGTTCCTGTTTATGGGGTCGGGAGGCTATCATGGCGGCGCATATTCCGCCGGTGTTGCCTTCCTGGGCCTGAGCCGCTGGGTTTGGAGCGACCTCCATACCTGGGCCAGCCTGATCATGATTGCCGGGGTAGTGCTGCACCTGGTGTTGCATTGGAACTGGATTGTGTGTGTGACCCGGCAGATCTGCAGTTCTCCCCGACCGCGCGTGCGGCGCGAGGAAGCCTCCCAGGCGTGATGGTGATAGGACTGCGGTCGAGACTCAGGTGTTCGAAGGAGGCCTGAAATGCAATCGAAAATTGTCATGGCTGTGGTGGTGATTCTGGCGGTCGCGTTGGTGGCGGGAACAGGCTACATCCTCTTCCGTCCGCAGAGCGTTGCGACGCATGGCGACAGGGCGGGGCGTTCTGTGTCAGCCGCTGGGGATCTGGGGCAGTCCGCGGCCGAAGAAACCCTGCGTGGTGAGGGTGGACTGGGCAACGGCGAGAACGTCAGCGTGCCCCTGGAGACGGTACGGGGGGAGGTCATTTCCAGCGCCAGCGAGATCGTGGTGCGGACTGCCGACGGCGAGGAGATCCTGGTGGGACTGGGCCAGGCCTGGTACCGCGAGCAGGCAGGGTTCACCGTGGCGGTGGGGGACGAGGTCGTCATTGTGGGATTTTATGAGGAAGGCGAGTTCAAGGCCGTGAGTGTGGAAAACGTCGCCACTGGCGAGCGCCTTGCCCTGCGTGATTCGAGTGGGCGCCCGGCGTGGGCGGGAGAGGGCAATCGCCGCAACAGTCAGCCGTAGTGTGGCCCGTTTCAGCCTGGTGGATCTACCAGCTCCCCAAACCAGCAGCCCGAAGGCATGCCTTCGGGCTGCTGGCGTTTGCGTATCCAGAGAGCTTACTTCACCTGGATTTCGACGATGCCCTTGACCTGGGCCTTGCTGGAGAAGCCCGGCAGCACGGTGCTGAAGCCACCCTGCTCGCGGAAGGAGACGATGCAGTCTGCGCAGCTCTGCACGTCAGCCAGGGGCACCTCGGCGGTGTAGCCGTCATCGGCGACGAAGACGAGGGTGGTCGCGCCCTCCTTCACGCCGGCCTTTTCCAGCAACGTGTTGATCGGCACCCCGGTGTACGTGGAGACGACGCCCTCTTTGTTGGGTGCCTGTGCCTCGATGGTGTCCATGGCACGGACATCCGCCTCGGCCCAGCCGATTTCGTTGTTAACATTGCCCGTGATCTTGAGCGCGGCATCGGCAGGAATGCCGCCGGCGGTCTCCTCCTCTGCGGCGCCGCCGCATCCGGCCAGGACGCCCAACACCAGCACTGCCAGCACAACCATCATCGTGAATCTCTTGAACATGCGTTTCCTCCTCCTGAGACGTGAAATGGGATAGAGATTGCGGGTCACAGTTACGGGTTGACTTGCGCCTGCGTAACTGGAACACCCAACGTTCGGTGGGGAGCGCCGGGCCCGCGACCCGGACAGGTCCCCCTTTGGTGATCTAGTTGCCGTCAAATCCGGGGCGCCGATGGGTTGGATGGCTGTGCATCGCGACCCCGAATCCCGACAAAAAACGGCGGCCCGGAAAGGCCGCCGTCCCTGGCGAGGCATGACCCGATTTCAGGCCTGCCTCTGGCGCGTCTCCTTTCCAAAGATGGGAGGCGCAGCCGTTTCCCGCTGCACCCTAACGGTCGTCGGCCATGCATTGGAGGACGTTTAGGCCGCACAACTCGGAGATTTCATTGGCATACATCAAAAGACCAGTATACTTATACTAACACAATTCAGGCAACTGACAACTTCGGATTGGGTAATGGGTGAGGGATAATGGAGCAAGGGGTAAAAGGAGCGCGTGATGTTGTATATCGGCCTGGATGATACGGACATTCTCGGCACGCCTGGGACGGGGCGCCTGGCCCGTGACATGGCGACGCTGTTGGCAGGCGAATACGCGATAGGGGGGATAGTGCGGCAGCAGCTGTTTTATGATCCG
>CAZREY010000405.1:0-2103 GCA_964599015.1 uncultured Thiobacillus sp. | reverse complement strand
CACCGTGGCCGGCGGCTGGGCCAGGATGGCCTCGTGGGTGGGGCCGCCGCCACGGCCGACGGTGCCGCCGCGGCCATGGAAGAGCCGGCAGGGAATGCCCTCCGCGTCCGAGAGGGCGATGATGCGTTTTTGCGCCTCATAAAGCCCCCAGGAGGAAGCCAGGATGCCGCCGTCCTTGCAGGAGTCGGAATAGCCCAGCATGACCTCCTGGCCTTCGTGGTAGGCCTCCAGCAGGCCGCGATACACCGGCAGGCGGAACAGGGTGGCCAGCACTTCTTCCGAGCGATGCAGGTCGTCAATGGTCTCGAACAGGGGGCTCACCCCCAGGTGGCAGTACCAGCGCCCCATCACGCGTCCGGCCAGGCCCGACAGGGCGGCCAGGAACATGACCTCCAGGATGTGGGAAGCGGAATGGGTCATGGAGATCACGTAGCGCCCGAAGCACTCCCGCCCCAGGCTGCGCTGCATCTGGGCGATGACCTGCATGACCTTGAGGCATTCGCGGGTGTCCGGTGCCAGGGCCGTCGCATCCACCATCAGCGCCCCGGACTGGGTGATGGCTTCCTGGAGCAGCTCAAGCCTGGATTGCTCGTCCAGGGACGGATACTCCACGCCCCAGGCCCGGCGCAATATATCCGCCACCGCCTCTGTGTGCCGCCCAGACTCCTGGCGCACATCCAGTTGCAACAGGTGGAAGCCGAAGGTGCGCACCAGCATGATGAGGTCCTGCAGTTCGCGGCCGGCCACGTCCTCGTCGCCATGGCTGATCAGGGAGTCCCGAATCAACTGGAGATCGGCCAGGAAGCCCTCGGCGCCGGAATAGCCCGGTGACTCGAAGCTGACGTCCTGGCCCTCGATGGCCCGCTGCAGCAGTTCCAGGTTGCGCTTCAACCTGTTGCGCACGATGGCCAGCTTGCGCCGGTAAGGCTCCTGGGAATAGCGGTGGGGCCAGTGCTGGAACTCCACCTCGAACTCCGCGTTATCCCGCTCCAGGGCTGCCATGAAGGCATGGGAGGGTTTGCACAGGCGCAGGGAATAGGACAACTGGCCCGAAAGCTGTTCCACGCGCTGGATATATTCCTGGCAGGCCGTGCGGGCCTGCATGCGCCAGGCCAGGGCCGTTACCTCCGCGGTCACCCCCGGATGGCCATCCCGGTCGCCGCCGATCCAGGAACCGAAGCGCAGGAAGGCCGGCGTCTCGACCCCTGCGGCCGACTCGCCATAGGTATCGCGCAGGGCCCGGCGGAAATTGCGGTACACCGATACCGAAGCCTGGAACAGGGACTGGGGGAAATAGGACAGACCCTCGCGGATCTCGTCCCGCACCTCAAGCTTGTAGGTACGCACCTCGTCGGTCTTCCACAGCACCTGTATCTGGTTGGAGATCTGGGCCAGGACCTCGTCCTTGAACATGCCTGTCACCCGGGGATCGTCCAGGGCTTCCAGGCTCAGAAACAGGTTGCGCAGCGCGCCCTTGATGGTGCGACGCTTGGCTTCCGAAGGGTGAGCGGTGATGACCGGCATGAACCGCAGGACGGACAGCATGGGAGACAATTCCTCCATGCCCACACCGTCTTCCTTAAGGGCCATGAGGATGTCGTGGAACGAGCCTTTCCACATATGACGGCCCGCACGCACGGCCCGCCTCCGGGCGGAAAGCTGGTGACTCTCCTCGGCCAGATTCACAAGACCAAAATAAATGTTATAGGCGCGCACGATCTGGGACAGGGCTTCCGGCGACAGGCGGTCGACGCGCGTCATCAGGGCATCCCGTTCCTTGGGGTCGTCTTCCTGACGCAGCGCGGCAAAGCCCAGGCGCAGGGTCTTCAATGCCGAATAGGTGGATGGCTCCATCTGCCGCTTGAGTACGCGGTTGAGCAACAGCACCAACTGCCGTACGCGTAGCTGCAGCGCCTTGTCCTGGGGGTGTGCGGTCATGCGCAAGCCTATGAAATCACGACTGAATCGGCCCGATTATCTCAGGCCCCCACGGTCCGGCCTATCCGCCTCTCGGGTAGGTCCTGACGGTCTGCCTGGTTTCACGTGAAACCAGGCAGACCGTCAGGCATGGACATACAGCTTGTGGTAGAGCCCACCCTGCAG
>CAZREY010000404.1:0-2110 GCA_964599015.1 uncultured Thiobacillus sp. | reverse complement strand
GAGAGAAGACTTTACGGCCGCGAACTGTCTTTCTTCTGCTTCACCGATGGCTACACCATCGTTCCCATGGTCGCCGCCCAGGACTACAAACGGGCGTTGGACAACGATGAAGGCAAAAACACCGGCGGCATGGGCTCCTATTCGCCGCACCCGTGGCTGGACGATAAACTGGTTCAGGTCATCATGTCGCGGGTGGCCGGGCCCCTGATTGCGGGGCTGCGGGAAAAGCGCGGCATCCTCTATCAGGGCATTTTGTATCTGGGCCTGATGCTCGTCGAAGAGGCTGCTCAGATCACGCCCTACGTGCTCGAAATCAATATCCGCCTGGGCGACCCGGAGGCCCAGGTGATTCTGCCGCGCCTCAAGACCGACCTGGTGGATGTGTGCGAGGCGATCCTGCTCGGTCGTCTGCAGCAGCTGCAATTGGAATGGGACCCTCGCTATCAGTTCTGTCTGATTGCCACCAGCGGTCGGACCAAGGGCAAAAAGGGCTGGTACAAAGGCTATCCGGACCGCTATAAAATCGGCGTGCCCATCGAGGGGCTGGACCAGGTGAGCCAGGAATGCCTGGTTTTTCACTCCGGCACCGGCTGGAACGAACAGGGGCAGTTGGTGACCACGGGCGGACGGGTGCTGTGCCTCGTCAGCAATGGGGAAACACTGGCTGAAGCCAGGCAGATTGCCTATCGGGAAATGCAAAAGGTGTCGTTTGAAGGCATCTTTTATCGCAGTGACATTGGCCTCTGCTGACGACTGGGCCGCTTTGCGCGTTGGCCCCAACACCGAACTCCCTGGTTGGAGCTCACCGCCATGCTTCGGCGGGGATAACGAATACGAAAGCGACTTTTACCGCCGTTCACGATTCACTTCACCCCCCGCCTCACCCCGACCCTCTCCCCGTAACGGGGGAGAGGGAGCTGGAGTGATCCTGTGGTCCCTTCTCGCTGGGGAAAGGGTTGGGGTGAGGGGGGTGGATGATTACCGTCAATGAAAAGCAACGGAGTGGACTTATGCCGGAAAATGACAACCGTCCCCTGGTGGGTATAGTGATGGGCAGTGATTCCGACCTGCCGATCATGGAAGAAGCATTGCAGGTCTTGGCATCCTTCAACGTCCCCTGTGAGGTGCGCATACTTTCGGCACATCGCTCTCCTCGGCAGGCGTCCGAATACGCCAGAAACGCGGCTGACCGGGGACTTCAGGTGCTGATTGCCGGGGCCGGCTGGGCTGCCCATCTGGCGGGAGTGCTGGCCGCCGAAACGATCCTGCCGGTAATTGGCGTCCCCATCGCATCCTCCCCGCTGCAAGGCGTTGACGCGCTCTATTCGACGGTGCAGATGCCGCCTGGGGTGCCCGTCGCCACCATGGCCATCGGCAAGGGCGGCGCTCGCAACGCGGCCCTGTTTGCGGTCCAGGTTCTGGCCCTGCGCGACCCTGCCATCGCTGAACAAATGCGGCGGCACAAGCAGCAGATGACCGAACAAGTGTTGGAAAAAAACCAGAAACTGCAGACTCAGATGGCGATGGCGAGTTCGCAGGCCGAGTAGTTGCCCAATTCACCGCCTGGAGCTTTTGCCGATATGCACCTCGACTCTCCCAGCACCCGGCCGGTTGTTTGGCGGGTAGACCCGGAGCGGCCGGAAGCAGACATCATTACCGCCGCAGCGGCTGTAATAAAGGCTGGAGGAGTTGTCATCTACCCCACCGAAACGCTCTACGCCATCGGCGGACTGCCGCAACGGGTCGAGGCCATTGAACGCATTACCAAAATCAAGGGTCGAAGCCCGGGCAAACCCTTTCCCCTGATCGCCGCGAGTGAGAAGGACGTCCTTGGGGCGGTGACCGTCTGGCCGGCGGTGGCGGAGAAGCTGGCGCGCCATTTCTGGCCGGGGCCGCTGACGCTGCTCCTGCCGGCTGCCCCGACGCTGCCTCAGGCGCTCCATTTGGGTACCGGGAAAATAGCCGTCCGCGTTTCATCACACCCGGTTGCGGCCTCGCTTGCCAAGGCTACGGGAGGCCTGTTGATTGCCACCAGCGCAAATACCACCGGGCAGCCCGCGGTCAGCGACCCTGATCAAATCGACCCGAGCCTTCTGCCGGCAATCGATGG
>CAZREY010000403.1:0-2112 GCA_964599015.1 uncultured Thiobacillus sp. | reverse complement strand
TAACTGTTCCCAGCGCACACAAGGCTTTGATGCAAGTCGAAATTCTCATTGTCCCTCCTCCCTTACTTACCATAATAAGGCCTCAAGACTTTGACGTTCTGGACACCGAGCAAGAAAGTATGAGCACGCCAATTCGACCATGATACAGGGCTGGATGCCTGTTGCTGTCCGGGTCAAACATGTTGCGCGGACCACATCCAAGAGCATCGGCATGAAGCAACTGAATGCCGAGATTGATGTGTTTGGATATTCATGGATTTAGTCTCATTTCAATGAGGTGTGGCCCCGCCTCGTGCAGTGCGGTGGTCAGCGCTCTGGCGAGGTCTTCGGCAGTTTCCACCGCGACCCCGGGCACCCCCATGCCCCGGCTCAGTTGCACCCAGTCAATTGGTGGTGCCCCCAAGTCAGTAAGCACCTTAGCGTGCGGACCCAAGGGAACATGTCCGGCACGGGCCATTTCCAGCTTCAGAATATCATAACTCCGGTTCGAACATATGAGGGTCGTTACGTTGAGGCCTTCATGTGCCTGGGTCCACAGCGCTTGAACCGTGTACATCGCGCTGCCGTCTCCCTGCAGATTGATTACCGGGCGATCAGGGCAGGCAATGGCAGCGCCCACGGCGTTGGGCATTCCCTGACCAATTGCGCCACCGGTCAACGTAATGAGGGTGTGCGCTGGAAGAGAGCTCGAGAACGCGTAGTAAGGCGCGGCTGAAGTGATTGCTTCCTCGACGATGATGGCCCCTTCCGGCTGCAAGGCTGCCAAGGTCCTCCCTGCGGTCTCCGGGGTGAGCTTGCCTTGGCCAGGAGCAGGACGACCAAGAGGCTCGCCGGAGTTTGTCTTCGACCGCGAAGTTCCAGGCCCGCTAACCATGTCAGCAAGGGCCTCCAGGGCCTCCTCGATATTCTGATTCCCTGCAGCGATTGCGAAAGCTCGCTGATGATCAGCCAGCATCCTGCTCTTCCCACCTTTGTAGGCAAAGGTGGCCACCGGTTCAGGTGCCCCTGCAAGCACGACAACTTCGTATTTAGCCAGGCTCGCTGTTGCCTGCTCAGCAAAATACGGCAGCCGATTTACCGTGATAATGCCTCCACCTCTTTCCTGTCGTGCAGCGAATGTCTCGGCAAGGACATCGCACCCGGTAGCTTCCCGAATGCGCGCCGCAGCCAGCAGACCGCGTCGCCGCAGCGCCTTTCCCCCGAGAAAGAGCAGGGCAGTCGAACCCTTGCGAAGGAAGTCGGCGGCCTGCTTGACGGCATCGTCATCCACGGGATCAACGCGTGCTTCAGTCAGTGCAGCGGGTTGGCCCGAACATTCGGTCCACTGACAGTCTTGTGGGACGATGAGGACAGCCACCTGGCCCATCAGCGCAGATGCTATCGCGTCGACCGTGTCTTGGGACACGGACTCGGCAGATGAGCAGGCCCGCACCCATCCTGAGACTGGAGCGGCCAGGCCCTTGATGTCGGTCGCCTCTGCAGAATCCCATGCCTGGTGCCAGGTTGCGTGCTCGCCCACAACGGTGAAAACTGGCGTTCGAGCCCGCCTGGCATTGTGAAGGTTTGCCAGTCCGTTCGCCAAACCCAAACCCAAATGTAGAAGTACCATGGCGGGTTTATCGGTCATGCGGGCATAGCCGTCGGCCGCACCGGTGCAGACCCCTTCGAACAGGGCCGGCACGGCCCGCATGCCGGGTATCGAGTCCAAGGCCGCCACCAAGGTCACCTCGGAGGTTCCAAAGTTTGCAAAGCAGACCTCGATGCCTGTGGCTACAGCCGTCTTGATAAGTGATTCAGCTCCGTTCATGAGCCCTCCACGCGTCGTGAATCCGTTTTCGCCCGAAAAACTAAACCATTCCGCACACCGCTGCAACTCAAAGTGCGACCGTCCTTCCTGAGAACGTACGCATGCTTGTCCACGCCCTGCAGCGCTACTGAGGTTCAGTGCTTTTCGACTGACGTGGATAAAACCGTTCCTTTTCGCTGTAGATGCAACCGCAGTATTGCTGCCGGTAGATTCCCAGGCGGCGGGCCTGCTCCTGCCCCTCTTGCCAGCCCAGGCGAAAATCTTCGTAGTAAAAAGGCACACCGAATTTTTTGGCCGCCTGTTCG
>CAZREY010000402.1:0-2121 GCA_964599015.1 uncultured Thiobacillus sp. | reverse complement strand
TAGCCGTCCGGGTCCGCGGCGTAGGCGGAGGGGAAGTCGATGACGATGAGGCCGGCGGCCACGCGCTGGTGGGCGGCCACGGCCGCCTCCAGGGTGACTTCCGGGAAGAAATACATGTCATTGAAGCAGGTAACCCCGCCACGCAGCATCTCCAGGCAGGCCAGGCGGGAGCCGTCGCGGACGAATTCCGGCGACATCCAGCGGGCTTCCGCCGGCCAGATGTGTTCCCTGAGCCAGGTCATGAGAGGGAGGTCGTCGGCAAAGCCCCGCAGCAGGGCCATGGCCGCGTGGGTGTGCAGGTTCACCAGGCCGGGCATGAGCACCTGCCCAGGCAGGCTTTTGCGCTGCCTCGCCGTCCAGGCATCCGCCTCGGCATGGGGCAGGAGGGCGGCGATGCGGCCATCCTTCACCAGGAGGCTGTGCCGGTGCAGCACCAATCCGGCGGGTTCCACGGGGACGATCCACTCCGGATCCAGGCGAAGGTCGCAGGACAACTCGCGTTCAGGCACGGGCATGGCGGCGGCAGGCTGTGGATAACGTCTGGAATGCTAATGGTTTTTGCCGCCGGCCGAGGGGGTCCTGCGTGGTAATATCCCGCAAATTTTTTCCATCCCTCCCAAGTCGTCCGCCGGGCCATCCCGGAACGACTTGGCCCCTAGGGGGGCGGACCGGCCGTGGCCGGTCCGGGGGCACAACTAAACAAAAGGCTTATTCCTAAAATGGAAAATCAGTTCGCCAAGGAGACTTTGCCCGTCAGTCTGGAAGAGGAGATGCGCCGCTCCTACCTGGATTACGCCATGAGCGTGATCGTGGGCCGGGCCCTGCCGGATGTGCGGGACGGCCTGAAACCGGTGCATCGGCGCGTGCTCTTCGCCATGCACGAGCTGTCCAACGACTGGAACAAGGCCTACAAGAAGTCAGCCCGCGTGGTGGGCGACGTCATCGGTAAATACCACCCCCACGGCGACACGGCGGTGTACGACACCATCGTGCGCATGGCCCAGGATTTCTCCCTGCGCTACCCGCTGGTGGACGGCCAGGGCAACTTCGGTTCCGTGGACGGCGACAACGCCGCCGCCATGCGTTACACCGAGATCCGCATGGCCAAGCTGGCCCACGAACTGCTGGCGGACATCGACAAGGAAACCGTCGACTTCGGCCCCAACTACGACGGCTCCGAGCACGAGCCCCTGATCCTGCCCGCCAAGTTCCCCAACCTGCTGGTGAACGGCTCCACCGGCATCGCCGTGGGCATGGCCACCAACATCCCGCCCCACAACATGGGCGAGATCATCGACGCCTGCCTGGCGGTGCTGCGGGACCCCTTCATCTCCATCGACGACCTCATCGACATCGTCCCCGCCCCCGACTTCCCCACCGCCGGCATCATCTACGGCACCACGGGCGTGAAGGACGGCTACCGCACCGGCCGGGGCCGGGTGGTGATGCGGGCCAAGTGCCATTTCGAGGACATCGAGAAGGGCGGCGGCCGCCAGGCGGTCATCATCGACGAGCTGCCCTACCAGGTGAACAAGGCCAACCTGTGCGCCAAGATCGGCGAACTGGTGCGGGAGAAGCGGCTGGAAGGCATCAGCGAGATCCGCGACGAGTCGGACAAGTCCGGCATGCGGGTGGTCATCGAGCTGAAGCGGGGCGAGGTGCCCGAGGTGATCCTGAACAATCTGTACAAAGAAACGCAGATGCAGGACACCTTCGGCATGAACATGGTGGCCCTGCTGGACGGCCAGCCGCGCCTCTTGAACCTGAAGCAGTTCCTGGAGGCCTTCCTCAAGCACCGCCGGGAAGTGGTCACCCGGCGCACCCAGTTCGAGCTGCGCAAGGCCCGGGACCGGGGCCACATCCTGGAAGGCCTGGCCGTGGCCCTGGCCAACGTGGACGAGATCATCGCCCTCATCAAGGCCAGCGCCACGCCGCCGGAGGCCAAGGCCGCCCTGCTGGCCAAGTCCTGGCGCTCCAAGGTGGTGGAGGACATGCTGGCCCGGGCCGCCGGCGACCTGCTCTCCGCCGGTCCCGACGCCTTCCGGCCCCAGGGCCTGCCCCCGGAGTTCGGCCTGCACAAGAAGGGCTACTACCTCACCGAGGTCCAGGCCCAGGCTATCC
>CAZREY010000401.1:0-2130 GCA_964599015.1 uncultured Thiobacillus sp. | reverse complement strand
GCCCCGGCGAAGGCCAAGGTGGCGCCGGCGGCCAGGAAGCCCGCCGCCAAGCCGGTGGCCAAACCCGCCGCCAAACCCGCCGTAAGCAAGATCACCAAGGCCACCGCCAAACCGGTGGTGGCCAAGAAGCCGGCAGCCAAGGCTGCCCCCGTTAAATCCCAGGCGGTCCCCCCGGTGCCGGCCAAGGCCAAACCCGTGGCCAAGGCCGTTGCCAGGCCCGCCGCACCGGCCCCGGTTGTCCCCAAGGCACCCCCCGCAGAGGCCAGCAAACCAAGCAAGCAACCCATGAAACCCGCACCAAGCAAACCCGCCAAGAAACCCGCCGCCAAGCCCATGGCCGGCATGCCCACCACCGACGCCGAACTCCTCGCCATGTCCGAGGACGATTACATGAACGATGCCCAGCTGGCCTACTTCAAGACCAAGCTGATGCTCATGCGCGAGGAGATCCTGGAGAACGCCCGGGAGACCGGCGAGCACCTGAAGGAGAACGAAGTCTTCGCCGACCCCAACGACCGGGCCACGGTGGAAGAGGAGAACATGCTGGAACAGCGTGTGCGGGACCGGGAGCGCAAGCTCTTGAAGAAGATCAACGCCTCCCTGGCGCGCATCGAGGACGGTTCCTACGGCTTCTGTCTGGAAACGGGGGAACCCATCGGCATTCCCCGCCTGCTGGCCCGCCCCACCGCCGAGCTCTCCATCGAGGCCCAGGAAAAGCACGAGCGCCTGGAAAAGCTCTACGCGGACTGACCCCATTCCCTGTCCCCCGAAACGGCCGCCATCCGCGGCCGTTTTGCTTTGCGGCGGGACAAGTGCCGATAATGAGGACTGACTCCGGGACAGGATGACTGTCCGGCCCGGACACACTGGGGAGCCGGGATGATCGACGACGCCAAGACACGCTTCACCACGCTGAAGACCAGCGGCATGCTGCCTTCTCCCCAGGGCGTGGCCCTGGCCGTGCTGGAGCTGACCCAGCGGCACGACGCCAGCATCCAGGACCTGACCCATCTGGTGCAGACGGACCCTGCCATGGCCGGCCGCATCCTGCGCTACGCCAACGCGGTGCACGGCGGCAGCCTGCGCCACATCGCCTCCCTGGCCCACGCCATCGTCTTCCTGGGCCTGTTCCGGGTGCGCCAGATCGCCCTGGGCTTCTCCCTGGTGGACCACTACCGCAGCGGCTCCTGCGGCGCCTTCGACTACCTGGGCTACTGGACGGCCTCCCTGGCCACGGGCATCACCGCCCAGCAGGTGTCCGCCCAGGCCCAGTGCCCGCCGGACGAGAGCTTCACCTGCGGCCTTCTGTCCGGCATCGGCCGCCTGGCCCTGGCCAGCGTGTTTCCCGTGGAATACGGCGAGATGCTGGCGCGCAACCTGAGCGGCCTGGCGCTGCGCCAGGCCGAGGCCGCCAGCTTCGGCCTGGACCACGCCGCCCTGTCGGCGGAACTGCTGGAAGACTGGGGCCTGCCGGAAATCTTCCACCAGGCGGTGCGCTTCCACGAAATCCCCGCCGAGGCACCGTTTCCCGCCGGTTCCCGCACCCAGGCCCTCACCAACGCCCTGCACTTCTCCGCCAAGGTGGGCCAGCTGCTCACCCTGGATGACGCCCAGCGCTGGGAGCGCCTGCCTTCCCTCTATCACGCCGCCGCCCAGGTGGGCCTGGAGGACACGGACGTGCCGCCCCTGGTGGAGAACGTGGTGTCCCAGTGGCAGGACTGGGGCCGGGAGCTGCGCCTGCCCACCCGGGAGTTCAGCGACATCCACCAACTGCTCGCCGCGCCGCCGCCCCCCGGCGAGGAGGCCGGCCTGTCAGCCCTGCTGGTGCTGCCCATGCGCCTGGCCCTCATCGTCCACAACCCGGAACTGCTGCGGGGCCTGGCGGACACCCTGGACGCCATGGGCCTGGCGGTGGAACTGGCCTCGGACAAGGAGGCCGCCCTGCGGCTGCTGCGCCAGAGCCAGGCCGACGTGATGATGGTGGAACTGCCGGACTGCGGCGACGCCGCCGCCCGCACACTGCACGAACTGCGGGCTACGGAAGGCGGGCGCCAGGCCTACTGCATCGCCCTCATCCCGCCGGAAGCGGAGGCCAGCGTGGCCAAGCTCATGCTGGCTGGCGCCGCCGAC
>CAZREY010000400.1:0-2132 GCA_964599015.1 uncultured Thiobacillus sp. | reverse complement strand
AGGAAGGGCGCGTACTGGCCCCAGTCCTCCGCCGAGCCCTTCATGCCGAAGACCACCACGCCGTGGCGGTCCAGTACGTAGGTGGCGGGGAAGACGGGGGCCACCTGGCGATCCGGGAGGGACTGCCCGTCCCCCAGGCGGAAGCGGTCGTCCCGGCTGCCCCGGGCGCCGGAATCGTGGAGGGCCAGCTTCAGGCCGTTCTGCTTGAGCCATTGCCGTGACACAGCCGCCGGCTCCCGGGCCTGGGTGAAGATGAAGGCCACCTCCCGGCCCCCATCCCGCTGGCGGGCGAAACTGCGTTGCAGCTTCTCGAACTGGGGCAGTTCCTGGCGGCAGGTGGGACACCAGGTGGCCCAGAAATGCAGCACCACCACCTTGCCCCGCAGATCGGACAGATTCAGGGGCTTGCCGTCGGGGGCCGTTAGCGCCAGGTCGGGAAAGCGCTGGCCCCGCTCAGGGCCGATGCTTGCCCGCTTCGCCTCCGCCGCCGTGGCGTAGGGCCGCCACAGCCGGCCCCAGCCCTTGGTATCGAACACCACCTCGTGGTCCTGGGCGTAGGGCACGCAGCGCTGACGGGTGTGGGCCTGGCAGGCACCAAGGGCCTGATCCAGGGCGGCATCGGGGCTCACCGCCCCCTGGCTCCAGCCCCAGCCGCCGCCGGGGGCGATGGCGAAGGCCCGATGGGGCTCGGCGGCCAGGAACTGGCGGTAGCCCTCCTGGCCCCGGGGGCTCAGGTGGGGCACGGCGGCCGCATCATCCAGTTTGGCCGCCCGGGCATCGTGCCAAATCCCGAGCAGCAAAAACAGAACAGTCACGCCGGTGAAGGCTAGGGACCAGGAAACCTTCTGGATTCCGGCCTTCGCCGGAATGACGGCATTCATGGCTGGCGCAACGCCCGCACGCATTCCGCCACCAGTTCCGGGCCCCGGTAGATGAGGCCCGTATAGATCTGCACCAGGCTGGCGCCTGCCTGCATCTTCTCCCGGGCGTGCCGGCCTTCCAGGATGCCGCCGGCGCCGATGAGGGGCACTTCATTGCCCAGTTCCCGGTGGAAGGCGGCCAGCACCCGGGTGGACTTCTCGCGCATGGGGGCGCCGGACAGGCCCCCGGCCTCCTGGCCGTGGGGCAGGTTTTCCACGCCTTCACGGGACAGGGTGGTGTTGGTGGCGATCACCCCGTCCATGCGGTGCTTCCTGAACAGGGCGGCCATCTCGGCGATCTGCCCGTCTTCCAGGTCCGGGGCGATCTTCACCGCCACGGGCATGTATTTGCCGTGCTGCTGGGACAAGGCCTCCTGCCGGGCCTTCATGGCGCCCAGCAGGGCGTCCAGTTCGCTGCCCCCTTGCAGGGCCCGCAGGTTTTTGGTGTTGGGGGAAGAGATGTTGACGGTGACGAAGCTGACCTTGCCGTAGAGCTTGTCCAGCAGGATCAGGTAATCGTCGGCGGCCTTCTCGATGGGGGTGTCGAAGTTCTTGCCCAGGTTCACCCCCAGGATGCCCTTGTAGGACGTGCGCTCCAGGTTGGCCAGCAGGTGGTCCACCCCCAGGTTGTTGAAGCCCATGCGGTTGATGATGGCCTGGGCGGCGGGCAGGCGGAACAGGCGGGGCTTGGGGTTGCCCGGCTGGGGCCGGGGCGTCACCGCCCCCACCTCCAGGAAGCCGAAGCCCAGGTCGGCGAAGCCGTCGATGGCCTCGCCGTTCTTGTCCAGCCCGGCGGCCATGCCCACGGGGTTGGGGAAGTCCAGGCCCATGACCCGCACGGGCAGGGACGGCACGGTGGGCAGGAAGGGCTTGAGCAGGCCCAGCTTGTGGAACCTGTTCAGGCTGGCGATGGTGAGGTTGTGGGCGGTCTCGGGGTCGAGCTTGAACAACAGGGGGCGGAGCAGGGTGTACACGGGGAATGGGGAGTGGGTAGTGGGTAGTGGGTAGTGGGAGTTTAGGGGCACAGCCTCCCACTTCCTACTCCCCACTACCCACTGCCCCAGAGTTCCACCCGGTTGCGGCCGCTTTCCTTGGCCCGCAGCAGGGCCATGTCGGCGTTGGCGATGGCCTCTTCCGGCGGCCGGCGGCTCTGCATCTCCGCCAGGCCGAAGGAGGCGGTGACGCTGTAGTGCTCGCCGTTGGGCAGGCGGA
>CAZREY010000399.1:0-2142 GCA_964599015.1 uncultured Thiobacillus sp. | reverse complement strand
CCACGGCGCCCTATTTCCAGACCAGCTTCACCGAGGCGGACTGGCTGGAGGAGTTGCGCACCACCCAGGACAAGGGTCGGGACCTTTCCCTGTATGTGCACATCCCTTTCTGCGACACCCTCTGCTACTACTGCGGCTGCAACATGGTGGCCACGGGCCATTACGAGAAGGCGGAGGAATACCTGCGCTACCTGGACATGGAACTGGCCCGGGTGGCCGCCCTGACCAATCCCCAGCGGGTGGTGCGCCAGCTGCACTGGGGCGGCGGCACGCCCACCTATCTGCGTCCGGAGGACATCCGCCGCGCCATGGACATGATCCGCACCCGCTTCCACATCGCCGCCGACGCGGAGATGGGCTGCGAGGCGGATCCCCGGGAGCTGACCCGGGGCCACCTGGAGGCCCTGCGGGAGTCCGGCTTCAACCGCCTGTCCATCGGCGTCCAGGATCTGGACCACGCGGTGCAGGTGGCGGTGAACCGGGTGCAGCCGGAGCCCCTCATCCAGCAGGTCTACGGCTGGGCCCGGGAGCTGGGTTTCCAGAGCATCAACATGGACCTCATCGTGGGCCTGCCCCACCAGAGCGTGGCCAGCTTCGAGCGCACCCTGGACACGGTGCTGAAATGGGCGCCGGACCGCTTTGCCATCTTCGCCTACGCCCACGTGCCGTGGATGAAGAAGCACCAGAAGCTCATCAACGAGGCGGACCTGCCCAGCTTCGCCACCCGCCTGGACCTGCAGCAGCTCATCCACGAGCGCCTGGGCGCCGCCGGCTACAACAACATCGGCATGGATCACTACGCCAAGGCCGACGACGAGATGTTCAAGGCCCAGCGCAACAAGACCCTGTGGCGCAACTTCCAGGGCTACACCACCCACAAGAACTGCGACATCTACGCCTTCGGCGCCTCCAGCATCAGCCAGACCGCCGACGTGTACCTGCAGAACGAGAAGAAGATCGGCCGCTACCAGCAACTGGTGGGCAGCGGGCACCTGCCGGTGGAACGGGGCCTGCGCCTGAACCGGGACGACCACATCCGCCGCGACGCCATCACCAAGGTCATGTGCGACCTGGAACTGGACATGGCCGCCTTCGGCGCCGAATGGGGTATCGACTTTTCCAGCTATTTCGCCGACGCCCTGGCGGATATGCCACCCCTGGCGGCGGACGGCCTTGTGCATCTGGAACCCGGCCGCATCGCCGTCACTGACCTGGGCCGCCTCTTCCTGCGCAACATCGCCATGGCCTTCGACAGCTATCTGCGCCAGGCCTCCACCGACCAGCCCCGCTATTCCCGCACGGCCTGAGCTGCACCCCGGCCACTTGGCAGGTGCCGTTTCGGGCAGTTTGCGCTACATTGCCCACGATTGATAAAGGGGAATATTGTGGGCACTAACGATGACGTAGGCGGCAGTGGCGCCATGGAAAGACGCCAGCGACTGGATCTGCGGGATATCTTCGACGACGTGCGCGACCGGGTGGCGCCTTTCTGTCAATCGGGCAATGCATCGCTGGAATATTGGGCCGCCCAGGCGATACGCGAGGCCTATCCCGACTTGGACGAGCAGGGCCTGCGGATCGTCGTGCGGGCAGCCCTGCGGGTGTGCAAGTCGGGAGCCGCCATTGAACGGGCCTGACCCCGGTTGACCGACGCAAGACCACCACGGTGTGCCCATGAACAAACAAGCCAGCGGGGCCGGCTCTCCGGAAGCGAACAAGACGGTCGGCTTCGAGGAGATGCATTTGCAAGCCGGCGAGCAGCTACGGCTTACGCCCCAGGAACCGGCGACCCCCGCTGAACACCACACCGTGCAATACATAGGCGCCCTGCCCGGCAAGGGCCTGATCACCACCCTGCCCGTGGCCGGGGAAAAAGGGCTGTGGATGCCCCCGGGCAGCGGCTATGTCATCCGTGTACTGTCCCGGACCCATGTCTATGCCTTCTCCACCCAGGTGATCAGGGCCCGTGCCACCCCTTATCCCCACGTTCACTTCCAGTACCCCGCTTCGATACAGGCGCGGCGGGTACGGCAATCCTTGCGCATCGGCGTGAATATGACGGTTGGCGTCGTCGATGCGGGAGGCCGCTCCATGCAGGCCACCCTCCTGGATCTGAGCATGCACGGCGCCCGGCTCAGCATG
>CAZREY010000398.1:0-2160 GCA_964599015.1 uncultured Thiobacillus sp. | reverse complement strand
AGCTTCAGGGGCAGGTGGGCGGCGATGGTATCGGTGAGGCGCCCCGCGTCATCGATACCCGCCAGGGAAGTCAGTATCTCCGGCGGAATCTTCTTGTTCAGCTTGACGTACTGGTCGAACTGGGCCAGCAGGGCACGGCGCATGGCCTCGATCTCGGAATCATCACCCAGGTCTTCCTCCAGGGGGGTGGCGCGGCCGATGAAATGGGTCTCCTCATCGACGAAATCATCCACGTGCACCCGCTGGTTGCCTTCCACCAGCACCTTCACCGTGCCGTCGGGCAGTTTCAGCATCTGCAGGATGCTGGCGATGGCCCCCACCCGATACAGGTCGTCGAAGCTGGGCTCGTCCTTGGCGGCGGATTTCTGGGCCACCAGCAGGATGAGTTTGCCCCCTTCCATGGCGGTTTCCAGGGCCTTGATGGACTTGGGACGGCCCACGAAGAGGGGGATCACCATGTGGGGGAACACCACCACGTCGCGCAGAGGCAACAGGGGCAGGGAAACGGGTTCAAGGAACAAGGCGGTTTGGCTCATTAAAATCTCCGACGGGCGTGAGCCCATGTTCTCTCTGCTAAGAGAAGCCTATCTCAGGCCGCCGACCCGAATTTCAAGCCGGCGGGGCGGCCAAACGACAAAAGAACTGTGGTACCTCGCCGGTCAGCCGGCGGCCTTGGCCTGTTCGACCTCGGAATACATCAGCAGGGGCTTGCCTTCACCGGTGATTGCCTTCTCGTCCACCACCACCTTGTTGACATCCTTCATGCTGGGCAGTTCGAACATGATGTCCAGCAGGGCATGCTCGATGATGGAACGCAGGCCCCGGGCACCGGTCTTGCGCTTCAGCGCGCGGCCGGCGATGGCCAGCAGGGCCTCCTCGCGGAACTCCAGGTCTGCCCCTTCCATCTTGAACAGCTTCTGGAACTGCTTGACCAGGGCGTTCTTGGGCTCGGTGAGTATCTTCATCAAGGCCTTCTCGTCCAGCTCCTCCAGGGTGGCGATGACCGGCAGACGGCCGACAAACTCGGGGATGAGGCCATACTTGATGAGGTCCTCGGGTTCCACCATCTTGAACACCTCGCCGATGTCCTTGCGGTTGTCCTTGGACTTCACCTCGGCGCCGAAGCCGATGCCCGACTTCTCGGTGCGGTTGCGGATCACCCGCTCCAGCCCGCTGAAGGCGCCGCCCACGATGAACAGGATGTTGGTTGTGTCCACCTGGATGTATTCCTGGTTGGGGTGCTTGCGGCCACCCTGGGGCGGAATGGAGGCCACGGTGCCCTCGATGAGCTTCAGCAGGGCCTGCTGCACGCCCTCGCCGGACACGTCCCGGGTGATGGAGGGGTTGTCCGACTTGCGGGAGATCTTGTCGATCTCGTCGATGTAGACGATGCCGTTCTTGGCCTTCTCCACGTCGTAGTCGCACTTCTGCAGGAGCTTCTGGATGATGTTTTCCACATCCTCGCCCACATAGCCCGCTTCCGTGAGGGTGGTGGCATCGGTCATGACGAAAGGCACATTGAGCAGGCGGGCCAGGGTCTGGGCCAGCAGGGTCTTGCCGGAGCCGGTGGGGCCGATGAGCAGGATGTTGCTCTTGGCCAGTTCCACTTCTTCTTCCTTGCCGCCTCCAGGCTGGCGCAGACGCTTGTAGTGGTTGTACACCGCCACGGCCAGGGCCTTCTTGGCCATGAACTGGCCGATCACGTACTGGTCCAGGACCTCGCGGATCTCCTGGGGCGTCGGCAGCTTGTCACCGGAGGCCTTCTCCGGGTCCTTGCTGATGTCCTCGCGGATGATGTCGTTGCACAGATCCACGCACTCGTCGCAGATGAACACCGACGGACCGGCGATGAGCTTGCGCACCTCGTGCTGGCTCTTGCCACAGAAGGAGCAGTAAAGAAGTTTGTCGTCGCCCTGCTTGTCCGCCATGGTTCCGTCCTGTGACTAATACCCGATGAATTTACTCAAGTTTACGCCGCGTCGTTACGGCTGACCAGCACTTTATCGGCCAGACCGTAAGTCACTGAAGTCTCGGCGCTCATGAAATTGTCCCGTTCGGTGTCCCGCTCGATGGTCTCGATGGACTGACCCGTGTGCTCCGCCAGCAGGGCGTTGAGCCGCTGCTTCAGGAACAGGATTTCCTTGGCGTGGATCTCGATGT
>CAZREY010000397.1:0-2160 GCA_964599015.1 uncultured Thiobacillus sp. | reverse complement strand
CCTCCAGGCCACCATCCTGGGCGAGGCCCCCTGGGCCGCGGTGGAAAGCATCGCCCTGGGTCTGGAGGAAAAGCGGTGATCGAGTCCCCCGCCCGGATCACCCGCGTCGACGGTACCGTCGCCTGGGTCGTCAGCGAGGCGCCCGCCTCCTGCGGCGCCTGCGGTGGCAAGGGCTGCGGCTCCTCGGTCTTCAATCGCCTGTGGCACCCGGACAACCCGGAATTCCGGGTGGACAACCCCATCGGCGCCGCATCGGGTGAGGCGGTGGTGGTGGGTCTGCCGGAGGGCGCCCTGCTGCGGGCCAGCGGCGCGGCCTATGTGATTCCCCTGCTGGCCCTCCTGTCGGGCGCCGGGCTCGGACAGCTTCTCGGTGGTGCCGGGGGCGGGGAACCGGCCGCCATCCTGGGCGGTCTGACCGGTCTCCTGCTGGCGGGCCTATGGCTCAAGCGTCGACGCCCCCGCCAAGCCGGCCATCCGGTGATCCTGCGGCGCGGCTCCACCCAGTGCGCTGGCGGACATTGACCCAACGTAGTTTCCCTTCATCCAGATGAGGTATGTCATGAACAAGTGGTTTGCCTTGATCGGCCTGAGCCTGGGCCTGATGGCGGAAGCCGCCCTGGCCCAGTTGCCGGATTTCACCGACCTGGTGGAACGACAGTCCCCCGCCGTGGTGAACATCGCCACCGTCCAGGAAGGCCGCCAGGCGCGGCGCGGCCAGCGCATGCCGGACACAGACGAGATGTTCGATTTCTTCCGCCGCATGCTGCCGCCGGAAATGAGCCCCCGGGACCCGCGCCGGGGCACGCCCCACATGCCGCCCCGCCACGGCCAGGGCTCCGGCTTCATCATCTCCGGCGACGGCTACATCCTCACCAACACCCATGTGGTTGACGACGTGGACGAGGTGGTGGTGAAGCTCCACGACAAGCGGGAGTTCCGGGCAAAAGTGGTGGGCAAGGACGCCCGCACCGACGTGGCCCTCATCAAGATCAACGCCGACAAGCTGCCGACGGTCACCATCGGCACGCCCGACAGGCTGCGGGTGGGCGAATGGGTGCTGGCCATCGGCGCCCCCTTCGGCTTCGAGAACTCCGTCACCGCAGGCATCGTCTCCGCCAAGGGGCGCAGCCTGCCCCAGGAGAACTACGTCCCCTTCATCCAGACCGACGTGGCGGTGAACCCGGGCAACTCCGGCGGCCCCCTGTTCAACATGAAGGGCGAGGTGGTGGGCATGAACTCCCAGATCATCTCCCGCTCCGGCGGCTACATGGGCCTGTCCTTCGCCATTCCCATCGACGTGGCCATGGATATCGCCCAGCAACTCAAGACCGGCGGCAAGGTGGACCGGGGCCGGCTGGGGGTCATGATCCAGGAGGTGACCGCGGATCTGGCGGACTCCTTCGGCCTGAAGAAGCCGGAAGGCGCCCTGGTGGCGGAAGTGGAGCCCGGCAGCCCCGCCGACAAGGCCGGCATCCAGGTATCCGACATCATCCTCAGGTTCAACGGGCACGCCATCAAGGACTCCATCGACCTGCCCCGCATGGTGGGCGCCACCAAGCCCGGCACCAAGGCCAAGCTCGGCGTCTGGCGCAAGGGCGCCACCAAGGAGTTGGAGGTGACGGTGGGCGCCATGCCCGAGGACGACCAGGTGGCCCAGGCCCCGGCGGCGAAGAAAAGCAACCGTGCCGGCCTCGCGGTCGCCGAGCTCAGCGCCGAGCAGAAGAAGGCCCTGGGCATCGGCAGCGGCGTGCTGGTGGAGGATGCCGCCGGCCCCGCCGCCCGGGCGGGCATCGAGGCCGGCGACGTGATCCTGGCGGTGAACAACCAGGAGGTGGACAGCGCCGACGACCTGGCCAGGCTCCTGGGCGAGGACCGCCAGCGGGTGGCCCTGCTGGTCAAGAGGGGCGACAGCGCCCACTACGTTTCCCTGCGCCTGGATAAATAGGCGGCTGCAACGCTAAGTACGGGATTTTTCAGCTAAAATCGCCCCGCTTTCATCCCTGGAGGCGCCCTGCTCGGGCGCCTCTGCTTTTTACAAGCTGGTTATGCAAAACATCCGCAATTTTTCCATCATCGCCCACATCGACCACGGCAAGTCCACGCTGGCGGATCGTCTGATCCAGTCCTGCGGCGGTCTGGCCGATCGCGAGATGGAAGCCC
>CAZREY010000396.1:0-2211 GCA_964599015.1 uncultured Thiobacillus sp. | reverse complement strand
ACTTCGGCGTCAAGCGCAACATCCTGCGCATGCTGACAGAACGGGGTTGTCAGGTCACCGTGGTGCCCGCTCAGACCCCCGCCAAGGACGTGCTGGCCATGCAGCCGGACGGGGTGTTCCTGTCCAACGGCCCCGGCGATCCGGAGCCCTGCGATTACGCCATCCGCGCCATCCAGGAAATCCTGGCTGCCCGCGTTCCTACCTATGGCATCTGCCTGGGCCACCAGTTGCTGGCCCTGGCTTCCGGTGCCAGGACCATGAAGATGAAGTTCGGCCACCATGGCGCCAACCACCCCGTGCAGGATCTGAATTCAAGGCGGGTGATGATCACCAGCCAGAACCATGGCTTTGCCGTGGACGAAGCCACCCTGCCGGCCACCCTGAGGGTGACCCACCGCTCGTTGTTCGACGGCAGCAACCAGGGCATCGCCCGCACCGACGCGCCGGCCTTCAGCTTCCAGGGCCACCCGGAGGCCAGCCCGGGGCCCCATGACGTCAGCTATCTGTTCGACCGCTTCATCGGTCTGATGCAAGAGAACAAGCATGCCTAAGCGCACGGACATCCATTCCATCCTTATCATCGGCGCCGGTCCCATCGTCATCGGCCAGGCCTGCGAGTTCGACTATTCCGGCGCCCAGGCCTGCAAGGCCCTGAGGCAGGAGGGTTACCGGGTGATCCTGGTGAACTCCAACCCGGCCACCATCATGACGGACCCGGAGACGGCGGATGCCACCTACATCGAGCCCATCAACTGGCAGACGGTGGAGCGCATCATCGACAAGGAACGTCCGGATGCCATCCTGCCCACCATGGGCGGCCAGACGGGCCTGAACTGCGCCCTGGACCTGGCCAAGCACGGCGTGCTGGACAAGTACGGCGTGGAACTCATCGGCGCCAAGAAGGAAGCCATCGACAAGGCCGAGGACCGGGAGAAGTTCAAGCAGGCCATGACCCGGATCGGCCTGGGGTCCGCCCGCTCCGGCATCGCCCACAGCCTGGAGGAGGCCATGCAGGTCCAGGCCGGCATCGGCTTCCCGGTGATCATCCGCCCCTCCTTCACCCTGGGGGGCACCGGCGGCGGCATCGCCTACAACATGGAAGAGTTCGTGCGCATCTGCGAGGGCGGCCTTGAGGCCTCCCCCACCCACGAACTGCTCATCGAGGAATCCCTCATCGGCTGGAAGGAGTTCGAGATGGAGGTGGTCCGCGACAAGGCGGACAACTGCATCATCGTCTGCTCCATCGAGAACCTGGACGCCATGGGCGTGCACACCGGCGATTCCATCACCGTGGCCCCGGCCCAGACCCTCACGGACCGGGAATACCAGATCATGCGCAACGCCTCCATCGCGGTATTGCGGGAGATCGGCGTGGATACCGGCGGCTCCAACGTCCAGTTCGCCATCAACCCGGCGGATGGCCGCATGGTGGTCATCGAGATGAATCCCCGGGTATCCCGCTCCTCGGCCCTGGCCTCCAAGGCCACGGGTTTCCCCATCGCCAAGGTGGCGGCCAAGCTGGCGGTGGGCTACACACTGGACGAGTTGAGGAACGACATCACAGGCGGCCTGACGCCTGCCTCCTTCGAGCCGTCCATCGACTACGTGGTCACCAAGATCCCCCGGTTCGCCTTCGAGAAATTCCCCCAGGCCAATGACCGCCTCACCACCCAGATGAAGTCCGTGGGCGAGGTCATGGCCATCGGCCGCACCCAGCAGGAGTCCCTGCAGAAGGCCATCCGTGGCCTGGAGACCGGGGCCGACGGCCTGGACGAGAAGTCCACCGACGAGTCCCGGATCAAGTCCGAGATGGGCAACCCCGGGGCCGAGCGCCTGTTCTACGTGGCCGATGCCTTCCGCGTGGGCATGAGCCTGGACGAGATCCATGCCATCAGCCACATCGACCCCTGGTTCCTGGCCCAGATCGAGGACCTGGTGCGCCAAGAAAACGCCATCAAGGGCCGCAAGCTGGTGGATCTGTCCCGGGACGAGCTGTTCACCCTGAAGCGCAACGGCTTCTCCGACCGCCGCCTGGCTTCCCTGCTGAATTGCAGCCAGCACGAAGTGCGCGCCCGCCGCTGGGCCCAGGGCATCAACCCCGTGTACAAGCGGGTGGATACCTGCGCCGCCGAATTCGCCACCTCCACGGCCTACCTCTATTCCTCCTATGAGGAGGAGTGCGAGGCCCAGCCCACGGACCGCAAAAAGATC
>CAZREY010000395.1:0-2247 GCA_964599015.1 uncultured Thiobacillus sp. | reverse complement strand
TGGCCGTCGATGTAACCGACGCGGGCGGCGCCGATGGGGCCGTTGAAGGGCAGGCCGGACAGGGCCAGGGCGGCGGAGGCGCCGATCATGGCGGGGATGTCGGAATCCACCTCGGGGTTGGCGGACATCACCGTGGCGATGACCTGCACTTCATTGAAGAAGCCGTCGGGGAAGAGGGGGCGGATGGGCCGGTCGATGAGGCGGGAGGTCAGGGTCTCCTTCTCCGTGGGCTTGCCCTCGCGCTTGAAGTAGCCACCGGGGATGCGACCCGCCGCGTAGGTCTTCTCCATGTAATCGACAGTCAGGGGGAAGAAGTCCTGGCCGGGCTTGACCTCGTTCTTGGCCACCACGGTGACCAGCACCACGGTGTCGTCCATGTTCACCACCACCGCGCCGGTGGCCTGGCGGGCGATCTCGCCCGTCTCCAGGGTCACCGTGTGGCGCCCGTACTGGAATGACTTCTTGACTGGATTCACGCTGTTCTCTTCCTATCCGGTTCTTGGTGTTTGACGGCTTACTTGCGCAGGCCCAGGCTCTGGATCAGCTGGGTGTAGCGCTCGGCGTTCTTGTCCTTCAGATAGTCCAGCAACCGGCGGCGGCGGGACACCATCTTCAGCAGGCCGCGGCGGGAATGGTGGTCCTTGGTGTTGGCCTTGAAGTGGCCGGTCAGGTCATTGATGCGAGCGGTGAGCAGAGCGATCTGCACTTCGGGGGAGCCGGTGTCGGCGGTGCCGCGCGCATGTTGCTTGACGATTTCAGCCTTTTGGGTGGTGGTGATAGCCATGTCATTACTCCTATGAAATCGCGTGGCCCAAGGCTATTCAGGACACGTTCGGGAAAGTTTGTAATTTTAAGCCGACGGACGGGCCTGATTCAAGAAGAAGTCGGCAAACGCTGGCCATCAGGGCGAGGAAACGAGCCGTTTCGGGGCGAGCTTGCCCTCCTGGTTCACCTCGGCCACCCCCAGGAAACCTTGTCCCGGGGCGTAGATGCGATAGATCGCCCCAACGCTGAGACGCGGCAGCCACACCGCCTGGCCATGGGTCATCTGCCAGGCCGACTCCACATCCAGGTTCAAATCGGGCAGACCCACGATCAGGCCATCGGCGGGCAGCAGCCGGGCATCCCGTTCCGCTTCGGGCATTGCTTCCAGCGCGGACAGGGGCACCGCGTCCTCGATGGTGAAGTTTCCAACGGCGAGACGTCTCAGCCCGATCAGGTGGGCGCCGCACCCCAGGCGCTGGCCCAGGTCGTCCGCCAGGGCGCGTACGTAGAAGCCTTTGCCGCAATGTACCCGCAGGGTGCAGACATCGCCCTCCAGGCGTTCCAGCTCCAGGGCATGAACCACGACACGCCGGGCCTTGCGCTCGATATCGATGCCTTTTCGGGCGTATTCGTACAGGGGCCGGCCCTGGTGCTTGAGGGCGGAATGCATGGGGGGCACCTGCTCGATCCGCCCCACGAAGGGCGTCAGCGTGGCGTGCAGTTGGGCTTCATCCACATGGGCCGGGGCTTGGGCGATGACGTCGCCATCCAGGTCCCCGCTGGAGGTGCGCACCCCCAGTTTCACCTCCGCCCGGTAGACCTTGTCCGCATCCAGCAGGAACTGGGAGAACTTGGTGGCCTCGCCGAAGCACAGGGGCAGCAGGCCCGTGGCGAAGGGGTCCAGGGTGCCGGTATGACCCGCCTTGGCCGCGTTGAACAGCCGCTTGGCTTTCTGCAGGGCGGCGTTGGAGGTCAGGCCGACTGGTTTGTCCAAAAGCAGGACGCCGTCGACCTTACGTTTCATTGTCCGGATGGTGGAGGCGATCCTCGGCGACCGCGTCGTCGATGAGCTTGGACAAATGGGCGCCGCGTTCCACGGACTCGTCGTAACGGAAGTTGAGCTTGGGCACGGTACGCATCTGCATGCGGTGGGCCAACTCGGTGCGCAGGAACCCAGCCGCCTTGGACAGGCCCTGGAGGGCCGCAGCATGGTCGCCGGAGAAGGTGGTAAACCAGACCTTGGCGTGCTCCAGGTCGGACGTCATCTCCACGGCGGTGAAGGTGACCCCCAGCACCCGGGGGTCCTTCATCTCGCGCATGAGGATGGACGCCAGTTCCTGGCGGATCTGTTCGGCGACGCGGCGGTTGCGTTGAGTGTGCATGGTCGTGAAAGCCTGTGCGGCAGGAGGCCCGGGCCGAATCGGGCTGTTCGCGCCGCGAGCGGCGCTCCTACAAGGTCCTAGCCACCTCGACCACCTCGTA
>CAZREY010000394.1:1005-2256 GCA_964599015.1 uncultured Thiobacillus sp. | reverse complement strand
GAGGGCTTTCCACTGGAATCCCATCCGGGGATCCTGAATTCCTTGTCCGAGTTACCCGTGACCTGCCGCTGGTCCAGCCGCTTCATCGCCCTGGACAGCCATGAAGCGGTGGCGGCCATGGAGAAATACCGCAAGAAGTGGAAACAGAAAGTCCGCGGACTGTTCGATCAGGTGTTCAACACCGGTCATGGCCATGTGGACCAGGATGCCCTGCAGATGGTGGAGGATGCCGAAGGCTGTATCGCCGAAGTGAACTCAGGGCTGGTGGCCCTGGGTTATTACACCAGTGTCGTCGTCCTGATGGATGAAGACCGTGATACCGTGGAAACATCCGCCCGACAGATCGAGAAGGCCATCAACGCCCTGGGCTTCATTGCCCGGGTGGAGACCATCAATACCCTGGAGGCCTTCCTGGGTAGCTTACCCGGCCATGGGGTGGAGAATGTCCGACGTCCTTTGATCAACACCCTCAACCTGGCGGACCTGATCCCCAGTTCCACGATCTGGACGGGGGAGAAGGCGGCACCCTGTCCGATGTACCCGCCGGGTGCGCCGCCCCTCCTGCACTGTGTCACCAACGGACGTTCGCCTTTCCGTTTGAACCTGCATGTGCGCGGCCTGTAGGCTCGGGCAAATCCACCTTGCTGGGTACCCTGGCCCAGGCGTTTCAGCGTTACCCCCACATGAGCGTGTTTGCCTTCGACAAGGGGCTGTCCCTGTATGCGCTGGCCAAAGCGTCAAGAGGACAGCACTACATTGTCGCCGGAGACGAGGAACCCCTGGCGTTCTGCCCCTTGCAGTTCCTGGCGACACCGGGGGATAGGGCCTGGGCCGGAGAATGGCTGGACACCCTGTCCAAACCACCCCCAGCCAGCGTAACGCCATTGCCGAAACCCTCCAGCGCATGCAGCAGAACGGGGATCGAACCTTGAGCAGCTTCTGCTTCAGCATCCAGGACCAGGACATCCGCGAGGCCCTGAAGCCCTATACCGTTTCCGGGGCCATGGGACACCTCCTGGATGCCGACAGCGACGGACTGGCACTCAACAGATTGACTGTGTTCGAGATCGAGGACCTGATGAACCTGGGGGAGCGCTATGCGCTGCCGGTGCTGCTGTACCTGTTCCGACGGATCGAGCGCTCCATCCAGGGACAACCCGCCGCCATCCTGCTGGATGAGGCCTGGCTGATGCTGGGGCATCCCGAGTTCCGGGAGAAGATCCGCGAATGGCTGAAGGTCATGCGCAAGGC
>CAZREY010000394.1:0-995 GCA_964599015.1 uncultured Thiobacillus sp. | reverse complement strand
CACCCAGTCGCTGACCGATGCGTCCCACTCCGGGATTCTCGATGTCATCGTCGAATCCACCGCCACCAAGATCTTCCTGCCCAATCTCTACGCCAGAGATCCGGACGCAGCAGCCCTGTATGCCCGCATGGGACTCAATCCCAAGCAGATCGAGATTCTGGCCACGGCGGTGCCCAAGCGCGATTACTACACCGTCTCCGAGAAAGGCCGGCGCCTGTTCGATCTGGCTTTGGGACCTCTGGCCCTGGCTTTCGTCGGCGTCAGCGACAAAGACTCGGTGGCCGTCATCCGGCAACTGGAGCAAAAACATGGCGAGTGCTGGGTCGGCGAATGGCTCAAGGCCAGAAAGCTGAGACTGGAGGATTACGCCGGGGAGGAAATGACATGAGCGTCCAATGCTCGAGGGAGGTTGTGACCGAGGAAGCCATGAGCCAAGCAGACACCAAGCCGTCGATGGAGTCCGAGACCGAAGCCAAGAACGGGCGTTCGGGCACCGAGCTTAATCCGTACCTGGCCGCGCGTATCCATTGGAATGCCCATGTGGGAGCCGTGTTGTCCGCGGCGCGGGTCTGGCAGCGGGTGGCCCTGCTGTCGTTGGCCATCGCCCTGATTTCGGCGGGTGGCGCCATCTATGTGGGCGCCCAGTCCAAGTTCATCCCCTATGTGGTGGAGGTGGACAAGCTGGGTCAGATCCAGGCAGTGAAGATCGCCGAGACCGGCAGTGCGGCGGATGAACGGATCATTCATGCCAGCCTAGCCAGCTGGATTACCAGTGCGCGCATGGTGACGCCGGATGTCGCCCTGCAGCGCGATGCGGTGTTCAAGGTCTACGCCATGTTAGGACCTCAGGATGCCGCCATTGCCAAGATGAACGAATGGTATGGCCACAGTGAGACGGCCAATCCCTTCAAGCGCGCCGAGACCGAAACCGTCGCAGTCGACATTGTCTCGGTGATTCCCCAGAGCGAGACCACCTGGCGGGTGGATTGGACCGA
>CAZREY010000393.1:0-2272 GCA_964599015.1 uncultured Thiobacillus sp. | reverse complement strand
CAACGGGCGGCACCCACGCAGGACATGGAGGTGCGCAGGGCGGGACCGGCACCGCCCAGGTCGAAACCCATCTCGTTGAACTTGTCGAAGGAACGCTGCACGTCCTCGGTCTTGATGCCCTGGAACATGATGTCGCCGGACTGGCCATGGAAGGCGATCAGGCCGGAGCCACCGGTTTCCAGCCAGGCGTCGCACAGGTTGCGGAGCAGGTCGGAGGTGTAGTGCATGCCGGCGGGAGGCTGGATGCGCAGGGTGTGGAACTCGGCGGCCTCGGGGAACAGGGGCTTGTGGTTGGCGTCTTTCAGTTCGGTGAAACGGGGGATAACGCCGCCGCCATAACCCACCACACCCACGGTGCCGCCCTTCCAGTAGCCGAAGCGGGTTTCGTAGGATTTTTCCAGCTGACCCATCAGGTCAACGGTCATGTCGTTATCTTTGGCCAGGCGCTTCAGGCCGGTCACGAAAGAAGGCCACGGGCCTTTTTCCAGCTCGTCCAGGTTGGGCGTGTTATGCATCTGCTTAGCCATCTGTGTTTCTCCTTGAAGTCTCAAACACGGTGTCGTCACATCCTTACACTTCCCGGCGGCCTCTCTGCCGACACGGAACAAGTGCCAGCATATTAGGGAGCGCTTATCCACGCCACCATCATTCCGATGGAGTAAGCAGGTATTTCGCTCGGGTAATCCCCACCTACCCGATCGGGTAGGTGGCCCACCCCCATGCCGGGCATACCAATACCTGAGCGGAAATGTCAGATAATCGGCATATCAACACATACTGATAAATTATGGACCAACTCATCTCAATCACGAAATTCAGAAATCCTTATGGCAACCAGGAAATCGAATTGCAGGAGGTCCGTTTCGAGGCTGGGGGCACACCCATGCTGCGCCTGAGGATCCGGGAGCGGGGCGCCCGCTTCACCATCTTCGACATCGACCCGGTGACCGCAAAATACTGGGCGGACGAGATGGGCAAATGGGCCGCCCCCATGGCCGGTGGTGCCAAGCCATCCGCATCCGGGGCCTGATCATGCGCCTGTTCAACCCCGAATGGGAGGCCATCAAGGAATTCCAGCATGCCGCCAGCGTGCGGGATGCCCAGTTCGATCTCAACGGCCAGGAACTGCCCGAGGACCACGGCCAGGTTCTTTACGAGGCCTTGCTGGTCCACCTGCCCTGGCTGAATGACACCCCGGAGGCGGGCATTCTCCCCATCCACGGCGCCCCTTCCGGTCGGGGCACCCTGGTCATCAACCGCCGTGCCAAACTGGTTCTGCGTCTGCCCATCTCTCGCCTGGCGGATGCCCAGTCCCTGGTGGGCAAGACCATGGACCTGGGCTGTGGCGTCATCCACATCGGGGGCTTGAAAGAAAAACCCCTGATGCCATTTAACTACCTGTATTCCCCCTTCGTGGACCTGGGCACGACGGACGAGGCTGCGTTTTTGGACAAGGCCCGGGCCAGTCTGGAGGAATTGGGCGTGCAGGGGGGACTGATCCCGGGCAAGCAACGTAAAATGCACACCCCCGGTGGGGACATCGGCGGCTACAGCCTGATGCTGCATGACGTCACCCTGGCCCATTCCATCACCGTCCAGGAGCGGGGGATCGGCCGAAACCGGCTGCTGGGCTGCGGTATTTTCGTGGCCCACAAATCGATCAAGGAAGTAGCGGGGGGCTGAGCGATCGGTCCCGCGTAGTTTGTTATCAACTCGTGTCTTAACTCGTGCAAAGGAGAAAACAATGGGATACATCGTGAACGGCGAAGAACTGGAAACCGACGAAGAAGGCTTCCTGCTCGAGGCCAACTTCAGCGAAGACGTGGTGCCGGTCATCGCCGAGTCCGAAAAGATCGACCTGACCGACATGCACTGGCAAGTTGTCAAGTTCATGCGCGAGCGCTACCAGGAAGACGGGCACACCCCCAACTTCCGCAACATGGTGGCCATGCTGACGGAAGAAGATGACAGCGTGGACTGGAAGAAAGTGCTGTACGAACTCTTCCCCCTGCAGCCCAACCGCCAGTCCGCCAAGGTGGCCGGCCTGCCCAAGCCCTTCGGCAAGGGCGGCTACTGATCCAGTAGTCAGTTTCCAGCCGGCGGCGGCAGTCCCAAGGACTGCCTTTCCCCGCCGGCTGTGGACTGCCCACTGCCCCCTTGCTCATGTTCTCCAATACCCTCGTTTCCACCGAAGACCTGGCCACGCACCTGGATGATCCCCACTGGATCGTGTTCGACTGCCGCTTCACCCTCACCGATCCGGAGGGGGGGC
>CAZREY010000392.1:0-2275 GCA_964599015.1 uncultured Thiobacillus sp. | reverse complement strand
CCTGCGACATTCCTTTGCCACCCATCTGCTCCAATCCGGTTATGACATCCGCACCGTGCAGGAGCTGCTGGGGCATTCGGATGTGTCCACCACCATGATCTACACCCACGTGCTCAACAAAGGCGGGCGCGGCGTGGTGAGCCCCCTGGACGTGTGATGAGCACCGCTGGCAAGGGCCGGGCCGCCGAACAGGCGGCGGCGGATTACCTGGCCGCCCGGGGCCTGCGCCTGGAGGCGCGCAACTGGCGCTGCAAGGGGGGCGAGATCGACCTGGTGATGCGGGACGGGGCCACCCTGGTGTTCGTGGAGGTGCGGGCCCGGGGGGGCATGGGCTTCGGCGGGGCGGCGGCCAGCATCACCGCCGCCAAGCAGGCGCGGGTGATCCTGGCGGCGCGGCACTACCTGGCGGCCAAGGGGCTGGACGCGCCCTGCCGCTTTGACGCGGTGCTGGTGCAGGACGGCCGGCTGGAGTGGCTGAGGGGAGCCTTCGAGGCCTAGGGCTATAATCCCCGCGAACCTTTTCTCCTGCCTTCCATGTCTCTCACCCTACGCATCCAAGACCAGTTCCACGCCAACGCGCAGACGGCCCAGGATGGGCTGTCCCTGTTGGAGGAGCCCATCGAGCAGGCGGTGCAGGTCCTGACCGAGAGCCTGATGGCGGCCGGCAAGATCCTGGTATGCGGCCAGGGGGCCTCGGGCCTGGCGGCGCGGCACATGGCGGCCATCCTGGCGGACCGCTTCGAGCAGGACCGGCCCGGCCTGGGGGCCATTGCCCTGGAGCGGGACGGGGCGGCCATGATGGACGACGCGGACCCGGTGCGGGGCCTGGCGCGCCAGGTGGCGGCCCTGGGCCACCCGGGGGATGCCCTGGTGGCCCTGTCCATCTTCGGCGGCACGGATGCGGTGAAGGAGGCCGTGCGCGCGGCCCATGAGCGGGACATGCGGGTGGTGGCCCTCACCGGCGGCGATGGCGGCAGCCTGGGGGAGATGCTGCGGGAACAGGATGTGCTGGTCTGTGTCCCAAGTTCCTCCGCCCCTCGCGTGATAGAGGCCCAGTTTCTGGTCATCCACTGCCTGTGCGATGGCATCGATTTCTTTTTGTTAGGAGCCTGAAATGAGCAAGTTTCCCCTGCGTGAATTGACCCTGGTGGCCCTGCTGGGCCTGGGCGTGACCCAGTTGTCCGGCTGCGTGCCCGTGGTGGCCGTGGGCGCCGGCGCGGGTGTGCTGATGGCGGAGGATCGCCGCACCTCCGGCACCTATCTCATGGACGAGGAGATCGAGTTGAAGGCGATCGGCCGCATCCGCGACGCCTTCGGCAAGGAGGTGCATGTGAACGTGACCAGCTTCAACCGTCGCGTGATGCTCACCGGCGAGGTGCCCAACGACGAGATACGCGGCAAGGTGAAGGACCTGGTGGCGGGCGTGCCCAACGTGCGGGAGGTAATCAACGAGACCGTCATCGGCGGCGTGAGCACCTTCGGCGCCCGCAGCAACGACACCTACCTGACGGCCAAGGTGAAGACCCGCCTGTTCGACGACAAGCGCTTCAACGGCAACCACGTGAAGGTGGTCACGGAGGCGGGCACCACCTTCCTCATGGGCATCGTCAAGCGGGACGAGGGCGACGCCGCCGCCGAGGTGGCCGCCAAGACCAAGGGCGTGACCAAGGTGGTGAAGGTGTTCGAATACATGGAATAAGCCGGGCTGGACGGTGCCGGCGCGTCCGGCCTGTATCTTGAGAGGAGAGAGGTTATGGCGACGATACGCGGCGCCCTGTTGGGCTTGATTGTCGGTCTTTTCTCGGGGAGCGCCCCGGCCGCCGAGCAGGCGGTGGGCATCACCCACGCCATCACGGCCGTGGACGTCATGCACAACGGCAAGAAGGTGCGCATCGAGCGCAATCCGGACACGGACAACATGGTCGATCCGGATTTTTCCCTCACGTCCCGCCCCTGCCCGCCTTTCTGCATCCAGCCCATGGTGCTGGCCCCGGGGGTGGAGACCATCGGCGAGCTGGAGATGCTGGATTACCTGAAGAAGGCCGGCAAGGACAGCGGCATCCTGGTGATCGATTCCCGGGACGGGGACTGGCCCAAGCGTTCCGGCATCATCCCCGGCGCCGTGGTGCTGCCCTGGCAGGAGCTGCACCCCGGCCATACGGACCCGGAAAAAATCGCCGAAACCATGATCTTCCGCTTCGGTGCCGCCCGTCTGGGCCATCTGTGGAACTTCGAGAATGCCAAGACCCTGGTGCTCTATTGCAATGGTCCCTGG
>CAZREY010000391.1:0-2308 GCA_964599015.1 uncultured Thiobacillus sp. | reverse complement strand
GGGTGACGATGCCGTGGCGGTCGACGTCCGCGTCGTTGCCCCAGGCGATGTCGTATTTGTCCTTCAGGCCCACCAGGCTGGCCATGGCGTAGGGGCTGGAGCAATCCATGCGGATCTTGCCGTCATGGTCCAGGGTCATGAAACCGAACGTGGGGTCCACCCGAGGGTTCACCACCTCGATGTTCAGGCCGTATTTCTCGGCGATGGGCTTCCAGTAGGCCACCGCCGCGCCGCCCATGGGGTCCACGCCCATGCGGAGGTTGGCCTTGCGGATGGCCTCCATGTCGATGACCTGCCCCAGGTCCGCCACGTAGGGGGCGACGAAGTCTTCCTGGAAGGTGGTGGGCGCGTCCAGGGCCTGCTCATAGGGCACCCGGCGCACGTCCCTGTTGCCGTCCGCCATGAGGGCGTTGGCCCGCTGCTCGATCCAGCCCGTGGCATCCGTGTCCGCCGGGCCGCCATGGGGCGGGTTGTACTTGATGCCGCCGTCCGAAGGCGGGTTGTGGGACGGGGTGATGACGATGCCGTCCGCCTGGCAGCCGGTGCCGGGGCCATCCGGGCAGTGTTCGCCGTTGAAGGCCAGGATGGCGCGGGAGATGACGGGGGTGGGGGTATAGCCGTCATCCGCCTGGAGACGCACCTCCACGCCGTTGGCCGCCAGCACCTGCAAGGCCGTGCGCTGGGCAGGGGCGGACAGGGCGTGGGTGTCCTTGCCCAGGAACAGGGGGCCGGTGATGCCCTGGGCCGCCCGGTATTCGCACACCGCCTGGGTAATGGCCAGGATGTGGGCCTCGTTGAAGCTCTTGTTGAAGGCGCTGCCCCGGTGGCCGCTGGTGCCGAAGGCCACCCGCTGGGTGGCGACGTTCACGTCCGGCACCAGGGCATAGGCCGCAAGCAGGGCGGCGGTATCGATGAGGCTGTCGGCGGGGGCGGGTTTACCGGCGAGGGGGTGGGTCATGCTGGGCTCCAAAACAGATCAATCCACGCACCCGTTATGGTACCCCCAGCGCTGTTACAAACCGTAACCACTGGAAACCCCTTCACCGGCCTTGCCTGCCTAGCATGGAGTCAAGGATGGCTGCCAAGCATCCGAACCGAGCAAAGGAGCAAGACATGAAAGCGAACCTGAAAACCCTGTTGGCCGCCCTGCTGAGCGTGACCGCCCTGGGCATGGGCGCCAATGCCTACGCCGACGGGCGCGGCGACCGGGACGGCTGGCGCGATGGCCCCCGGCATGAGCACCGCTGGGACGACCGCCGCCATGACCGCGGCTGGCATGAAGGCTGGCGTCATCACAAGCATCATCACCATGGGTATCGGGACCGGGTGTACTTCTACGCGCCCCCGCCCGTGGTGTATCCCGGCCGGGTGATCTACGGCCCGGTGTATCGCAACCCCGGCCCGTCGGTGATCATCGACCTGCCGCCCATCATCATCCGGTAAATGAACAAGGCGAGCATTGCTCGCCTCGCCCTCTCCCTGACCCTCCCCTCAAGGGGGAGGGAATCAGTCAGCCACCACGCTGATCCGCGCGCCCCGGCATTCCACCACCTGGCCGGCGCGGATCTTGGCGGTCTTGCGGTCCTCCCGCCGACCATCCACCTTCACCTCTCCCTCGGCCACCAGGGTCTTGCCCTGGCCGCCGCTGTCCGCCACGCCGGCCAGCTTGAGCAGGTCGCACAGGGCGACGAATTCGCCCCGCAGCCGGAATTCAACGGTTTCCATGGGCGTCCTTGCCGGCTTGCAGGGTGACGGGTTCCAGGTGGACGGTGTCGGTGCCGTCGGTGATCCACACCTGCCCGTCCTGCACCGTGCATTGCAGGCGCATGGTGCGTTCCGCCAGGGCGGCCAGGGCCTGGGTGGCATCAAAGGGCACCCGGTATACGGCCAGGTTGTCCAGGCGGGAAAGCTTGTCCCGGTTCTGTTCCCACCACACGTCGGCGGGGCGGCTGCCGTAGCTCACGATCACCACACGCTCCGCCCGGCCGCAGGCCTTGCGGGTCCACTTCTCGTCCGGCAGGCCCACGTCGATCCACAGCTCGATGGCGCCGGTCAGGTCCTTGCGCCACAGGTCCGGCTCGTCGTCCACGCACAGGCCCTTGCCGAAGCCCAGGCCCTCGTCGGCAAACAGGGCGAAGGCCAGCAGGCGCACCATCATGCGCTCGTCGGTCTCGGAGGGGTGCCGGGCCAGGGTGAGGCTGTAATCCGCGTAATGGTTGCGGTCCATGTCGGCGATCTGGATATCCGCCTTGAAGATGGTTGCCTTGAGGGCCATTTTGGGGAGTGGGAAGTGGGAAGTGGGGAGTGG
>CAZREY010000390.1:0-2323 GCA_964599015.1 uncultured Thiobacillus sp. | reverse complement strand
CGGCCAAGCGCGTGCGCGCCGCCCTGGACAAGGTCGGGCTGCTGAAAAAGGAGCGGGCCCGGCCCATCACCCTGTCCGGCGGCGAGCAGCAACGGCTGTGCATCGCCCGGGCCATCGTCAGCCGCCCCGCCCTGGTGCTGGCGGACGAGCCCACCGCCAACCTGGACGACGCCTACGCCCGGGACATCATGGACATGTTCCGGGCCTTCAACGAGGTGGGCGTGACCCTGGTGATCTCCACCCATGACCACGACCTGATCCGCCGTTACGGCGGTCGCAATGTGCAGTTGGCCTACGGGAAACTGGTGGCGTGAGGAACGAACCGTGAGAGCCTGGCTCGTCCATCACCTCCACAGCCTGAAGACCGCCGCGGAACAGTTCCGCGCCACGCCCCTGGCCACCCTGTTCACCGTGCTGGTGATCGGCGTGGCCGTGGCCTTGCCTACCGGCCTGTTCGTCCTGCTCGGCAACCTGGACCGGGCCGCCGGCGGCGTCAAACCCCAGGCCGAACTGACCCTGTTCTTAAAAACCGGCATCAGCGAGCCCCAGGGGCGGGAATTGGCCGCGAAGCTCGCCAAGGCGGCGGATGTAGCCGGCGTGCGCTTCATCAGCCGCACCGAAGGTATCGACAAGCTGGAAGCCTCCGGCCTGGCGGACATCACCGCCGGCCTGCCGGACAACCCTCTGCCCCACACCCTGGTGATCAAACCCGGGGAGGAAACCCCCGCCGCCCTGGAGGCGCTGGGGGAACGCCTCAAGGCCCTGCCTGAGGCGGAGCGGGTGTTGCTGGACACGGACTGGGTCAAGCGCCTGACCGCCCTCATGGTGCTGGGCCGGGACATGGTTTTCATGCTGGCCGCCATGCTGGGGCTGGCCCTGGCCGCCATCACCGCCAACACCATCCGCCTGCAGATCTACGCCCAGCAGGACGAAATCGAGGTGGCCCGGCTCATCGGCGCCACTGATCGCTTCATCCGCCGCCCCTTCCTCTATTTCGGCGGCATCCAGGGCCTGGTGGGCGGCCTTGCGGGCTGGTGCCTGGTCATGGTCGGCCTGCAACTCATCGAAGGCAGCGTCACCCAGGTGGCCAGCGCCTATGGCGTCAGCTTCACGCTGAGTGCCCTAGGCCCCCTGGAACTGCTGGCCGTGTTGGGCCTGAGTGCCGCCCTGGGCTGGCTGGGGGCCTTTTTCGCCGTGGGCCAGACCCTGCGCAAGGTGGAAACCTTCTGAGTCTCCGGAATCTGCGTGCCGGATTCCCCCCGTCGCGGACAGGGAAATTTGGAACGGCACCGCGATCCCTCGAGGAACTTCCCCCGGATTAGCACTCTCCTACAGCGAGTGCTAATATTGCGTCGACCGTATTCAAGGAGATTCTTTCCATGACCGCTCAAGCGTTGAACTTTCCCGTTCCTTCCGCCCTGGGCAGCCTGGAGAACTACATTCAGGCCGTGAACCGCTTTCCGTTGCTGAGCGCGGAACAGGAACACGACTTGGCCGTGCGTTTCCGCGACCAGGACGACGTGGAGGCCGCCCGCCAACTGGTACTGTCCCACCTGCGTCTGGTGGTGGCCATTGCCCGGGGCTATCTGGGTTATGGCCTGCCCCATGCCGATCTCATCCAAGAAGGCAACGTGGGCCTCATGAAGGCCGTCAAGCGTTACGACCCGGACCGGGGCGTGCGTCTGGTGTCCTTCGCCGTGCACTGGATCAAGGCCGAGATCCACGAATTCATCCTCAAGAACTGGCGCATGGTGAAGGTGGCCACCACCAAGGCCCAGCGCAAGCTGTTCTTCAACCTGCGCAGCATGAAGAAGGAAGAAGGCACCCTGTCCGCCGACGCGGTGGAACAGATGGCCAAGACCCTTAACGTCAGCCAGGATGACGTGCGGGAAATGGAAACCCGGCTCTATGGCCAGGACATGGCCCTGGACCCCGGCGTGGACGATGAAGACGACGCCTTCACCCCCATCGCCTACCTGGCCGCGCCCAACGCCGAGCCCACCCAGCACCTGGAACAGGCGGAACGGGACCGGCTGGCCACCACCGGCCTCGGCCAGGCCCTGGAAACCCTGGACGCCCGCAGCCGCCACATCGTCGAAGCCCGCTGGCTCGACGAGGAAAATCCCGCCACCCTGCACGACCTGGCGGCGGTCTACGGCATCTCCGCCGAGCGGGTGCGGCAGATCGAGGCCAAGGCCCTGCAAAAGCTCAAACTGGCCATGAGCCAATAAAGCACTGTACAAGCCCAACAAAAAAGCCCCGCACGCGGGGCTTCAGGCTGCTGACGAACCCCGTCATTTTTGGCGGGGTTTTGTCTTATTGG
>CAZREY010000389.1:0-2331 GCA_964599015.1 uncultured Thiobacillus sp. | reverse complement strand
GGCATCGTGCCCGCCACTATCCACAAGGAGATGGACAACGTGCTGGAGGCCATCGAGCTGCTGGGGGTGGAAGGGGGCATCGGCCACAAGAACCTGGTGTTCTCCACCGTGGGGGACCCGCGAGTGTTCGAGCGCCTGCCCATGGGCGCCGTGAAACCGGCCCTGGCCCTGTCCCTGCACACCACCCGGGCGGATCTGCGGGCAGAACTGCTGCCCCGGGCGCCGCGCATGGATCCCGCCGAACTGGTGGAAGAGGGGGAGCGCTACGCCCGGGCCACGGGCTATCCCATCCAGTACCAGTGGACCCTGCTGGAAGGGGTCAACGACACGGACGCGGAGCTGGAGGGCATCGTCCACCTGCTGGCGGGCAAGTACGCCATGATGAACTTCATCCCCTTCAACGCCGTGGAGGGCCTTGCCTACCGACGCCCTGCCCTGGAGCGGGCCTCCAGGATGGCGGGGGTCCTGCACCAGCGGGGCATCGTGGCCCGGCTGCGGGATTCCGCCGGCCAGGACATCGACGGCGGTTGCGGCCAGTTGCGGGCCCGGGTACTGGCGCGGAACACCCGGCCGGCGGCCTGACGCGGGGTTCAGTGGCCGGGATGGACCAGGCCGGCGCCGTTGTGGTTGACGTGGTTCTGGATGGTGTGGGGCAGGGACTTCAACTGCCGCGCCAGCTCCTCCCGCAGGATGTGCAGTTCCGCGAGTCTGGCCAGAGCCTCTTTTTTCCTGCTCTCGTCCCGCATGCCATGCAGCTCGTCAATCAGCGCGTGGATCCGCCGGTGCAGCAGGTCGATGGTCTGGAACGTCGGCATATGGCCGTAGCGGTCCCGTCCCAGGCCGCGGTACCAGATGCCCAGCTGGCATTGGCCCTCACCCGGGAACGGCGGCAATTCCCTGCCATCGGCCAGGCTCTCCTCGGCGTTGCGGATCCAGGCCCGCAGTTCCACATCGGCGAACAGCAGCGGCAGGTCGTCACGCTGGAAATCCCGGGTCCGCCAGGCCGTCCAGCTGGGATAGGGCTTCCAGTTCGCCGCCCAGCCGGGCACTTCCTCGGCGGGCATGGGTTTGGCGATGCCGTAGCCCTGGCCCTGTTCGCAGCCGATCAACAGCAGCAATTCCCCGTGGGCCTCGGTTTCCACCCCCTCGGCGATGACGTTGCGGCGGAATGCCGAGGCCAGCCCCATCACGCCGTTGACGATGGCCAGGTCTTCCGGGTCGTCCAGCATGGCGCGCACGAAGCTCTGGTCGATCTTGAGCAGGTCGGCCGGCAGACGCTTCAGGTAGGTGAGGGAGGAATAGCCCGTGCCGAAGTCGTCCAGGGCGAATTTCACGCCGAGGCTCAGGCAGTCCTGCATGATTTCCGTCACCCGGGGCATATCCTCCAGGGCGCTGGTCTCCAGCACCTCCAGTTCCAGGCTGCTGGCCGGTACCTCCGGGTGGGCGGCCAGGTGCTGCCGCAGGCGCGGCACGAAGTTGTTCTGCAGCAGGTGGTGGGCGGCGATGTTGACGCTGATGGGCATATGCAGCCCCTGGCCCCGCCACTGGGCCAGCTGGGCCAGGGCGGTGGCGATGACCCAGTCGCCCAGTTCGACGCAGATGGGCTGGCCCTCGGTGAAGGGCAGGAAGGCCGCCGGCGCCAGCAGGCCCCGCTCCGGGTGATGCCAGCGGATCAGGGCCTCCGCGCCGATGACGGCGCCGGTCCTCATGTTCGCCTTGGGCTAGTAGTGGAGGACGAACTCGCCGGCGTCCAGGGCGTGCTGGATGTTGGACAGGTTTTCCCGCAGGGTCTTGACCGCGGCATCCTGATCCACGTCAAACAGGTGATAGCGGTTCTTCCCGGCCTGCTTGGCCACGTACATGGCCTGGTCCGCATGGCGCATGAGCTGCTCCGCGTCCCCCGTGTCCTGGGGGTGGATGGTCACGCCGATGCTGGCGGAGACGGAGAGGAGCATGCCCGACACCTGGACCGGGTTGGAGGCCGCCTGCAGCAGGCGGGATAGCACCGGCTCGCAATCCTGGGGCCGCTCCAGACCCACCAGCACGGCCACGAATTCGTCGCCGCCGATGCGCGCCAGGGTGTCGCCCTCCCGCAGGGCCGTCTTCATGCGCTGGGAGATGGTGATCAGCAGCTCGTCGCCGACGTCGTGGCCATGGGCGTCGTTCACGGCCTTGAAGCCGTCCAGATCCAGGTAGACCACGGCCAGCTGCTCGTCGCGCCGCTGGCTCTGGGCCATGGCCTGGCGCAGGCGGTCGGCCAGCAGCACCCGGTTGGGCAGATGGGTGAGGGCGTCGTAGTGGGCAATGTGCTCCAACTGCTTCTGGTGTTCC